>NZ_JBSFNC010000053.1:0-56097 GCF_053586895.1 Amycolatopsis sp. NPDC003731
CGCCGGGGCCGCCGCCACGCTGAACGCGTTGACCGCGGCCGAGTGGCCGTTCGTGACACCGTTGGTACTGAACGCCTTGAGCGAGCCCGAAGCCAACCTCCGACGTCCCGAATGAGTCATTCGCGACACCGGCGGCAGCCGCAAAGCAGCCGGAACCGACCAATCCACCGGGGCGGGCAGCGCGAATCCCGGCTATGCCGCACACCACCGCGCACCAGCTAGCCTCGTTCGCCGCGAAACTCCTCGGCGGCCCGCTCCCCGTGGGCCTGCGGACCTGGGACGGCACGCGCGCCGGCCCGGAGGACGCCCCGACGGTCGTGCTCCGGAACCGGCGTGCCCTGCGCCGCCTGCTCTACGCGCCCAGCGAGCTGGGGCTCGCCCGCGCCTACGTCACCGGCGACCTCGACGTCGAAGGCGATCTCGCCGACGGCTTCCGCCGGATCTGGGCCCTGACCCGCTCGGGCGAGCTCAACCGGGCCAAGCTCGGGCCGCGCGAGTGGGCCGACGCCGTCAAGCTGGCCGCACGGCTCGGCGTCGCCGGGCTGCCGCCGAAACCGCCCGCCGAGGAGGCGCGGCTGTCCGGGAAGCTGCACAGCCTGTTGCGCGACCGCTCCGCCATCGCCCACCACTACGACCTGAGCAACGCCTTCTACCAGCTGCTGATGGACGAGTCGATGGCGTACTCGTGCGCGTACTTCACCTCCGGATCGCAGAGTCTCGAACAGGCGCAGCACGACAAGCTGGAGCTGATCTGCCGCAAGCTGGGGCTGCGGCCGGGCATGCGGCTGCTGGACGTCGGCTGCGGCTGGGGCTCGCTGCTCGTCCACGCGGCCAAGCACCACGGCGTCGAGGCCGTCGGCATCACGCTCTCGGCCGAGCAGCTGCAGCACATCCGCGGCCGGCTCGCCCAGCACGACCTGGAAGACCGCGTCGAGGTGCGCCGGCAGGACTACCGGGAGCTGCCGGACGGGCCGTTCGACGCGGTCGCGTCGATCGAGATGGGCGAGCACGTCGGCGAGGTCAACTACCCCGCGTACGCGGCGACGCTGCACCGCATGGTGAAGCCGGGCGGGCGCGTGCTGCTGCAGCAGATGTCGCGCGGGAACGTCGCCCCCGGCGGCGGCGCGTTCATCGAGCGCTACATCGCGCCGGACATGACCATGCGGCCGGTCGGGCGGACCATCGACCACCTGGAGACCGCGGGCCTCGAGGTGCGGGACGTGCACGCGCTGCGCGAGCACTACGTCTGGACGGTCCGGGCCTGGGCCGCCACCCTGGAGGAGAACTGGGCCGACGTCGTCGCGCTCATCGGCGAGACGGGCGCGCGGGTCTGGCGGCTGTACCTGGTGGGCGGGGCGCTGGCGTTCGAGGAGAACCGGATGGGCGTGGACCAGATCCTGGCCGTGCGGCCCGACGAGCACGGCCGCAGCGGCCTGCCGGCGACACGGGAGTGGTGACGATGCCGCAGCTGCTCGTCACGGCCGCCGTCACCCTCGTGGCGGTGGCGGTGACCTTCGGGATCGCGCGGGCGCGCAAGCGCTACGACACGATCGACACGTTCTGGGGGCTCGGCTTCGCGCTCGTCGCGATCGCCGCCTTCCCGTTCGGCGACGGCCCGCTCTCGCTGCGGCTCGTGGTGGTGCTCCTGACCGTCGTCTGGGGGGTGCGGCTTTCGGTGCACCTGCACCTGCGCAACCACAAGCTGCCGGAGGACCCGCGGTACGCGCGGATGGGGCACGGGCCGGCGAAGATGTTCGTGCGCGTGTACCTGTTCCAGGCCGTGGTGCTGTACTTCGTGTCGCTGCCGGTCCAGTTCGCGGTGGACGGCACCGGGATCGGCGTGCTCGGCTGGCTCGGGATCGTGGTCTGGCTGATCGGCTTCGCGTTCGAGACGATCGGCGACGACCAGCTGCGCCGCTTCAAGGCCGACCCGGCCAACCGCGGCCGCGTGCTGGACACCGGGTTGTGGCGCTACACGCGGCACCCGAACTACTTCGGTGACGCGTGCGTGTGGTGGGGCCTCTACCTCCTGGCGTGTTCGACGTGGCCGGGCGCGGCAACCATCCTTTCCCCCGTCGCGATGACCTTCACCCTGGCCCGCGGGACGGGGAAACCGTTGCTGGAAAAGGGCATGGCCCGCACGCGCCCGGCGTACGCGCACTACGTCGAGCGGACCAGCGGCTTCTTCCCGTTGCCGCCGAAGAAGGTCACTCCCCGGTGAGGCCGTCGGTGAGCTCGCGCAGCACGTCGAGGTGCCCGACGTGCCGCGCGGTCTCCTCGATCATGTGCGCGACGACCCAGCGGACGTTGAAGGTCTCGGCCTTGTGCGTCACTTCGTCGTCGAGCCCGTGCTTCGCGACGATCTCGCGGCTGCGGGCGCACTGCTTCTCGTAGTCCGCGAGGAGCTGCTCCACCGGCACCCCGGGCGGGATCCGGAACTCCGCGTCCGGATCCTGCTCGAGCTTCTCCTCCCAGGTGTCCTCTTCGCCGTCGACGACCACGCCGAACCAGAACCACTCGTTGAGCGTGAGGTGGGCGACGAGCCCGGCGACGGTCATCAGCTCGCTGGGCAGGTGCACCTGGCGGGACTGCGCTTCGGTGAGACCGCCGGCCTTCCAGGCGACCGTGGCGCGGTGGTGGTCGAGCAGGCCGGTGAGGACTTCGCGTTCGCCGCCGGTGAGCGGCGCCTCGGGGCGCTTCGGTCGTTCGGTCATGGACGGGACTCTGCCAGAGGGGTCCGACAAGATTACCTTGCACACGATGTAATCGTGGGCTAGGTTTACGGACGTGCCAGACGAATTCCGCCTCGACGAGCAGGCCTGTTTCGCGCTGTACGCGGCATCGCGAGCCGTGACCGACGCGTACCGGCCGCTGCTCGGCGAGCTGGATCTCACCTACCCGCAGTACCTCGTGCTGCTGGTGCTGTGGGAGTCCGACGCCCGGCCGGTCAAGGAGATCGGCGAGGCGCTGCACCTGGACTACGGCACGCTTTCGCCGCTGCTCAAGCGGCTCGAGGCCAACGGGCTGGTGACGCGGACACGGCTGCCCGCGGACGAACGCACGGTGGTGGTCAGCCTGACCGACCAGGGCCGGGCGGTGCGGACGCGCGCCGCCGGTGTCCCCTCGGCGATCGGCTGCGCACTGGGCCTCGAGGACGACGAGCGGCGGGCACTGATCAAGACCCTGCGGCGGCTGACGGCGTCGGCCGCCGCGTACGCACCCGAGCACTGAGGAGGCTTTATGCCCAGCCGTGACGCCACCACCCACTGGGTCGGCGGACTGAACAGCGGGAAGGGCGAGGTCACGCTGGACTCGTCCAACGCCGGCACGTTCGCGGTCTCGTTCCCGACCCGCGCCGGCAACCCGGACGGCCAGACGAGCCCCGAGGAGCTCATCGCGGCGGCGCACTCGTCCTGCCTGGCGATGAACCTCTCGGGCGTCCTGGAGGCCCAGAAGCTCACGGCGGACTCGATCGACGTGAGCGCGGAGGTCACCCTCGGCCCGGCGAAGGGCGGCGGCTTCGAGATCAGCGGCATCGCGATCACCCTGCGGGCGTCGATCCCGGGCGTGACGGCGGAGCAGTTCGCGGAGTACGCCGAGACGGCCGAGAAGACCTGCCCGGTGTCGAAGGCCCTCGCCGGCACCACGATCACCATGGACGCGGCACTCGCCTGATCCCCCGGTGAACGGCCCCTCGCCCGGTCCGGGCGAGGGGCCGTTCGCGCACGCTCAGCCCCGGCCGAACGCGGCCAGCGCGAGGGGTTCCCACTTGCGCCACCCCTCCAGCCGGTCCCGGTACTCGGCCTCCACCGCCGCGAACGACTTGCCGAAGAACATCCGGTGCGGCGGGTTTTCCGTGTCCGCCAGCTCCAGCATCGGCTCGCGGGTCGCCCGCGGGTCGCCGAGGTCCCACTCGATCCGGGTCGCTTCGCGGACCGCGTCGTAGGCCGGGTCCGGTTCGCTCTGCCGGACGCTGCCCCCGCCGAAGTCCGTGCGGTACGGGCCCGGCTCCAGGCAGATCACGTCGATCCCGAACGCCGCGACCTCCTGCCTCAACGACTCCGAAAGGCCTTCCACGGCCCACTTCGACGCGTGGTAGGCGCCGATGCCCGGGAACGCCCGGATCCCGCCTTCGCTGGTGACCTGGACGATCCGGCCCCGCCCCTGCCGGCGCATGATCGGCAGGGCCGCCTGGGTCAGCCAGAGCGTGCCGAAGAAGTTCGTCTCGAGCTCCGCCCGGACCTCCTCCTCGGTCAGTTCCTCGACCATCCCGAAGTGCCCGTAGCCGGCGTTGTTGACCAGCACGTCCAGCGATCCGAACGCCGCCGCCGCCCGCTCGACCGCGTCGACGGCGGCCGCACGGTCGGTGACGTCCAGCCGCAGCGGCAGCAGGGCGTCGCCGTACCGGTCGGCCAGCGGGCGCAGGCTTTCGACGTCCCGCGCGGTGGCCGCGACCCGGTCGCCGCGGGCGAGGGCCGCTTCGGTCCACTCGCGGCCGAAACCCTTGGACGTCCCGGTGATCAACCAGTTCTTCGTCATGACCTGCCTCCGTTTCTACATCGCAAGCTAATAGTAGCATGGGCTGCATTAATGCGTTCGATGCTAAGGTAGCGGGCATGATCGCGAGTGACGGCCGCCGTGAGCGCAAGAAGGCCCAGACCCGGGCCCGGATCCAGGACGCGGCCCTGGACCTCTTCGCGAGCCAGGGCTACCGCGAGACGACGATCGCGCAGATCGCCGCGCGCGCCGACGTCGCGACCCGCACGGTCACGCTGCACTTCCCGGCCAAGGACGACCTGCTGTTCGCCGACGACCCCTTCACCCCGGAGTCCCTCCAGGCGCACCTGCGCGACCGCAAGCCGCAGAGCACCCTCGAGGCGGTCCGCGACTGGATGCACGCGACCATGCGCGAGCTCGACGAACGCGACCGCGAGTCCGGTGTGGACCCCGCGCACATCTGGCAGCGCCGCGCCCTGCGCGCCGACCTCCTCCTGGCCGACGACGACCTCCGCGGCCGCGCCCGGGCCGGCTACCGCGACCTCGAACTCCCGATCGCCGCGGGTCTCGGCGACGACCTCGGCCTCCCGGCCGACGCCCTGCTCCCCCGGCTCACCGCCGTGACCGTGGTCGCCGGCCTCCGGGAGATCTACGTGACCCGCGAGGGCCGGGCGCGGGCGACGGCGACCGAGCTGGCCGGCCTGGTCGACGAGGTGCTCGCCTTCGCCGAGGCAGGCCTCCGCGCCACTTCGGCGTGAAGCCGGTGTGCGGGACTGCCCGCCCCGCACACCGGCCTGCTCAGGCGACCGTGCGCGACGCGGTGATCGCCGCGCGCCGGGCGAGCCGGTGGGTCCGGCGGATCCCCGCTTCGGCGTACCGGCGGCGGTCCTCGTCCGTCTCCGGCAGCACCGGTGGCACCGGCCTCGGCCGGCCGTCCTCGTCGACCGCGACCAGCACCAGGTAGGCCGAAGCCACGTGCACCGGGGGCACCGAGCGGTCCCAGCGGTCGGCCGTGGCGCGCACGCCGATCTCCATCGACGTCGAGCCGGCCCAGTTGACCTGGGCGTGCAGGTGCAGCACGTCCCCGACGCGGACCGGCACGCGGAACACCATCTCGTCGACCGACGCGGTCACCGACGCGCCTTCCGAATGCCGGGCCGAGACGACCCCGGCCAGCGAGTCGGCCAGCTTCATCAGCACCCCGCCGTGCACGGTGCCCATGAGGTTCGTGTCGTGGTCGTCCATGATCTGCGACAGCGTCAGCCGCGACGCCGACGCCGGCTTGCCCCTCACGCGAGCCCCGCCCGGACCTCGCGCACGGCCGCGACCAGGTTCCCGAGCGCCGGGGCGACCTCGCCGTAGCCGCGGGTCTTCAGCCCGCAGTCCGGGTTGACCCACAACCGGTCCGGAGGCACCGCGGCGAGCGCGGTCCGCAGCAGGCTGCCGATCTCCCCCGCGTCCGGGACGCGCGGGGAGTGGATGTCGTACACGCCCGGCCCGACCCCGCGGCCGAACCCGGTGAGGCCCGCAACCACCTCCATCCTGGAGCGGGCCGCTTCGATGCTGGTGACGTCGGCGTCGAGGGCGTCGATCGCGGACAGCACCTCGCCGAACTCGGAGTAGCACAGGTGGGTGTGGATCTGGGTGGCCGCGCCGGCCCCCGAGGTCGCCAGCCGGAACGCCGCCACGGCCCAGCGCAGGTAGTCCTCGTGCCCGGACCGGCGCAGCGGCAGCAGCTCGCGCAGCGCCGGTTCGTCGACCTGGACGATCCGGATGCCCGCCGCTTCGAGGTCGCGGACCTCGTCGCGGACGGCGAGCGCCACCTGCCGGGCGGTGTCGGCCAGGGGCTGGTCGTCGCGGACGAACGACCACGCGAGGATCGTCACCGGGCCGGTCAGCATGCCCTTGACCGGCTTGGCCGTCAGGCTCTGGGCGTAGCGGGTCCAAGGCACCGTCATCGGCGCCGGCCGCGAGACGTCGCCGTGGAGGATCGGCGGGCGGACGCAGCGCGAGCCGTAGGACTGCACCCAGCCGTGCGCGGTCGTGGCGAACCCGGCCAGCTGCTCCGCGAAGTACTGCACCATGTCGTTGCGCTCGGGTTCGCCGTGCACCAGCACGTCGAGCCCGAGGTCCTCCTGCAGCCGCACCACGCGCTCGATCTCGGCGCGCATCGCGGCCTCGTACGCGGCGTCGTCGAGCGTGCCCGCCTTGTGCGCGGCGCGGGCCTTACGGACCTCGGTGGTCTGCGGGAACGACCCGATCGTCGTGGTCGGCAGCGGCGGCAGCCCGAGTACGGCCTGCTGGGCTTGCGCGCGCTCGGCGTACGGCGGCCGGGCGGTGGTGTCCGGCGTCCCGGGGCCGCCACCCGCCGTCGCACGGTCCGCGACCGCTTGGCGCGCCGGAGCGAGATCGACCTCTTCGCCGCGCAGCGCCCGGCCGAGCAGCACGAGCTCGTCGACCTTCTGCCGGGCGAAGGCGAGCCGGCCCTTGAGCCGCGGCGGCAGCCCGTGCTCGCGCTCGACGTCGTAGGGCACGTGCAGCAGCGAGCACGACGTCGTCACGCTGACCGACTTCGCCACGCCGAGCAGCGTGGCGGCCCGGGCGAGCGCACGGTCCGCGTCGGTCCGCCAGACGTTCCGGCCGTCGACGACCCCGGCCAGGACCTCCTTGTCCCGCAACGCCGGTTCGGCGGCGACGGCGTCCACAACGGACTCATCGCTGACCAGGTCGACGGCGAGCGCCTCGATCGGCGCGCGGGCCAGCACGCCGAGCGCGCGCCCGAGCCGGCCGTAGGAGCCGGTGACCAGGATCTTCGGCCGGCCGGTCTCCTTGCCGAGCCGGTGGTAAGCGCGGATCAGGGCGTTCAGCTCGGCCTCGGTCCGGTCCGCGGCGAAGGCGGGTTCGTCGAGCTGCACCCATCCGGCGCCCGCCTCGTGCAACCGGCGCAGCAGGTCGGCGTACCGGGGCAGCAGGGTGTCGAGCAGGTCGAGCGGCCGGAAGCCCTCGGTCGTGGACTTGGCCAGCAGCAGGAAGGTGACCGGCCCGACCAGCACCGGCCGGGTTTCGAGGCCGAGCGCCCGGGCCTCGAGGTACTCGTCGAGCGGCTTGGTCCCGGCCGCGGTGAACGCGGTGTCGGGGCCCAGTTCCGGGACGAGGTAGTGGTAGTTCGTGTCGAACCACTTGGTCATCTCCAGCGCCGGCGCGTCCTGGACCCCGCGCGCGGCGGCGAACGAGGTGTCCAGCGGCGCCAGGCCGAGCCCGGTGAACCGCCCGGGCAGCGCGCCGAACAGCTCGGCGGTGTCGAGCACGTGGTCGTAGTGCGAGAACGTGTTGGACGGGATCGAGTCCAGCCCGGCCGCCGCCAAGGCGCGCCAGGTCCGTTCCCGCAGTTCACGGCCGGTTTCCAGCAGGGTGGCCCGGTCGATGTCGTGCGCCCAGTAGCGTTCCAGGGCGCGCTTGAGTTCCCGGTCCGGGCCGATCCGGGGGTAGCCCAGCACGGTGGTGCCGATGTCGGTCACAGCTCTCTCCTCGCGAGCTCGCTCTCCGGAGAGTCCGAGCGCGCGCGAAGAGCCGCGTTTCGGTCGTGCCCATCCCGCGAGGCCCGGACTCACGCACGCCGTCGGCGCGCGTACCACGGGCAGGTCTTCGGACTCGTGGGCGCCGAGCTCAGGTCTACCGGCCGTCGCTTCCCGGGCCGAGGCCCAGTGCTTGACCACTCGCGTGGTGACGGCTTTCGTTCCCACATACCGCTGCGGGGCAGTCCCGGATTCGCACCGGGTTCCCTGTTGCCTCGCCCGCGCGCGTCACCGCGCCCGGGCGAACCAGTGGCAGCTGGAGCCTAGCGCTTCCCGATCACGGTGTCGCGGGTAAACCGATCGGTGTCATCCCCGCGCGAACCGGGCTAACCTCACGACATGACCCCCGACGCGAAACCCACCTCCCGGGAACGGCTGCTCGAAGCCGCGGCCACGCTCACCTACCGGGACGGGGTCGGCATCGGGGTCGAGGCGCTGTGCAAGGCCGCGGGCGTGTCGAAGCGATCCCTCTACCAGCTGTTCGAAAGCAAGGACGAACTCCTCGCCGCCAGCCTGAAGGACGGCGCGGCCGCCTTCGTGGCCGGCCTGCTCCCGCCGGCCGACGACGACCGCGGGCCCCGCGACCGGATCATGCACGTCTTCGCGCAGCTGGAAGCGCAGGCGCGGACCCCCGGGTTCCACGGCTGCCGGTACCTGGCCGCGCAGATCGAGCTCAAGGACCCGCGCCACCCCGCCAGCCGGGTGGCGCGGCGGATCAAGCGGAACCTGCTGAGCTTCTTCCGCCGGGAGGCCGAGCAGGGCGGGGCCGCCGACCCGGACCTGCTGGCCCGGCAGCTCCTCGTCGTCTTCGACGGTGCCAGCGCGCGGGCCGGGATCGGCGTCGACGACCTGAAGGGGCTCGTCGTCCCGACCGTGACCACCCTGCTCGACGCCGCCGGAGTGCGCTGACCCGCGTCACTCCGGCGGCGCCCAGCCGCCGGTGACCTCCTTGACCGGCTTGTGCGGGAACCGCCGCCGCGCATACTCCTGCGCGCGGGAATCCGGGAGCACGTACAGCGTCTCCCGCTTGTCCAGCAGCGGCCGCAGCACGGTCTTCAGGAAGCCCTTGCGGTCCTCCAGGTACGGGCCGAGGACGTGAACCCGCTCATGAACTCGCGGTAGTTGTGCGTGGTGCAGGCCAGGCCGTCGAACGCGCCGTCCTTGGCGATGGCACCGACCGGGCACGCGGTGACGCACAGCTTGCAGTCGATGCAGGGGTTGTAGTCCAGCGCCTGCCCGTACTCGCTCACCTCCGCGTCCACCAGCACGGTGGCCAGCAGGACGAAACTGCCGAACTTCGGGTGGATGACGTTGCGGTGCAGGCCCATCACCCCGAGCCCGGCCGCGACCGCGACCGTCTTGTGCGCCACCACCCAGATCCGGTCCGTGCCGAAGCGGTCCATCTCCTGCGGGAAGCCGACCGACGGGTTGATCGCCCGGTGCGCGCCTGGACCACGCTGCGCGCGGTGTGGTTGGCCTGCTCGCCGGTCTGGTGGAACTCCTGGTCGGCCACGCTGCGAGCCGGGGAGCGGCAGTTGTCGCGGTTCATCCGGAACGCCATCGCGATCAGGGTCCGGGTGCCCGGCAGCGCGCCCAGCACGTACTCGCGCTCGCCGGCCAGATCGGGGTGGTCCAGACTCACCGCGACGTCGTCCGCGCCGGCCGCCAGGCACAGCTCGCGCAGCCGGGCCGCGTCGAGCACCGGCGGCGGGTCCGCGGGGCGCCGGGACAGCACCGCCCGCACCGACGGGTGCGCAGCCAGTTTCGCCGGCAGCGCCGGGTCGTGCGTCATCGGACCTCCCGGAGCGGACTCGGTAAACCGATCGGTTTCACCACCGCAGCACCGCGTCTTGCGATGGGAAACCGATCGGTTTACGAGATCGAAACCGATCGGTTTCCTGTCAGGCCGAGCACTTCCGCCGAACCGGCGTTGCGCGCCGGCGTGGAACGGCTCCGCACCGAACTCGACCTCCATGACTTGACGCTGCTGGGCCGCCGAGCTGCCGGACCGGGTCCGGCGCGTCGTCGCGGTGAACGCCTACGACTTCCGCGGCGGCATCGCGCGGTCCGGCCTGCTTGCCCGTGCGGTGGTCACCGGCGTCCTCGCCCCCGGCGTGGGCCCGGTGGTCGCCGGGGTGGAGCCGAAAGCCGCGCTGCGCCGGATCCTGCGCGGCGGCCTCGGCGACAAGAGCGCCCTGCCGCGGGATCCACCGGAACCTGCCGAGCCTCATCGCGGCCCGCTCGCGTTACGCCGAAGTCGAAGCGCCCGTCCGGTTCGGCTACGGCGAGCACGACTGGTCCCGGCCGTCGGATCGGCGGGCCAACCGGGATCTGCTGCTGCCCCACGCCGGGTTCACGGAGGTGCCGGGAGCGGGCCACTTCGTCGCCCCGGACCGGCCCGATGTGCTCGCCGGGCTGCTTGCACATCCCCGATGAGTACTCTACGTTCAAATATCGTCGATGCGGTTCGACGAAGAGTGACGGGTCGCCGTCTCCTGGGGGGCAGTCGAGAACGCCATGCGCAAGCGCGGTCACCACCGGCACGCCGGGGCCCGGCTCACCGCCGGCCCCCGCACGAACGTCCTGGCCTTGGTCGTGCCGCTGCGCGCCGGCGCCCACGACGTCGTCGTGCGGGAGTTCGTGGCCGCCGCGATCGCCGCGGCCGGGGCCCGGGACCACGCCCTGCTGCTGCTCACCGCCGAAGACGGCCCGGCCGCGCTGCGCCGGGCGGTGTCCTCGGCGGTCGCCGACGGGGTCGTCGTGATGGACGTCGAAGCCGCGGACGCGCGGGTGCCGGTGCTGCTCGGGCTGGGCCGGCCGGCGGTGCTGATCGGCGTGCCGGACCGGCCGCGCGGGCTCGGCTGCCTCGACCTCGACTTCGCCGCGGCGGGCGCGCTCTGCCTCGGGCACCTCGCCGGCCTCGGGCACGAGCACGTCGCCCTGATCGGCTCGACCCCCGCGACCTACCGGCGCGGCAGCAGTGCCGCCACCCGGCTCGCGCAGGGCTTCACCGCGGAAGCGGATCGCCGGGGCATCCGCTCGACGACGCTGGCCTGGGGCGACACCCACTGGCGGACGCTGCGCGGCCTGGACGCGCTGTTCGCCCGCCACCCCGGCGTCACCGGTCTGGTGGTGCACAACGAAACGGCGCTGCCGGCGGTGCTGGCGGCCCTGCACCACCGCGGGCTGCGGGTCCCCGAGGACGTCTCGCTGGTCGCGGTCTGCCCGGACAGCCTCACCGCGCACAGCCTGCTCGAGCTGACCTGCCTGGCCATCCCGGCGCGGGAGATCGGCGCGCTGGCCGTCGAAACGGTCCTCGGGCAGCTCGACGACGGCACCGCCCCCGGAATCCGGCTGCTCGCCCCGGAGCTGACGGTCCGCGCCAGCACCGCGCCGCCGCGCCTGCCGGCAACCGGACGGGCCGAATAGCGCCCCGCGTATTTTGCCACTGTCGGTATTCCGGTGATCAATTGTCGGCGGTTGGTTCACGGAAATGACGTATTGCCCGGACGGCCCGGGCCGGTGTTAACGTGACCGCGGCGACCGCGCGGCTGTTTTTCCCGCTCGCATTTGCCGAGACGAAATCCGGGGGAAGCGATCTCAGCCGGAGGGGCCTGACATGCATCGAAGACAGCTGGCGCTGGCGGCCGTCGTGGTGGCGGGGTGGTCGCTGCCCGTTCCGGCGGCGGCGGAACCGGCCGCCTCCCCCGTGGCAGCAAGCGATTCGGGCCAATCGGTCACGCTGATCACCGGCGACCGGGTGCGACTGCTCCCGAATTCCCGCGGGGAAAGCACGGTCACGGTCGAACCGGGCCCGGGCCGCGAGCGGATCGGTTTCTTCCGCGAAACGCAGGCCGGCGACATCACCGTGGTGCCGTCGGACGCGCTGGCGCTGGTGGCGTCCGGCAAGCTCGATTCCCGGCTGTTCGACGTTTCCGGGCTGCTGCGGCAGCACCTCGCCGACTCCGAAGGCAGCCTCCCCCTGATCGTCACCTATTCCGCCAGCTCCCCCGCAGCCGCCCCGCCCGCCACGACGGCCGTCCGCGACCTGCCGAGCGTGCGCGGCGCGGCGCTGCGCCAGGACCGGCGGCGCGGCACGGAGTTCTGGTCCTGGCTCACCGCCGGGTCCGCGCTGCGGCCCGGGGTCGGCAAGGTGTGGCTGGACGGCCTGGCCACCCCGGCCCTCGACGTCAGCGTGCCGCAGATCGGCGGCCCGGCCGCCTGGCAGGCGGGCTACACGGGCCGCGGGGTCACCGTCGGCGTGCTCGACACCGGCGTCCAGGCCGATCACCCGGATCTCGCCGGGAAAGTCGTGGAGGCCCGGGACTTCACCGGAACCCGGCCGGACGCGGGCGACGACCTCGGGCACGGCACGCACGTCGCCGGCATCATCGCCGGCACCGGGGCCGCTTCCGGTGGCCGCTACCGCGGGGTGGCGCCGGACGCCCGGCTGGTCAGCGGCAAGGTCTGCGTCGCCCACGGCTGCCCGGAATCCGCGGTGATCGCGGGCATGGAGTGGATCGCACCGAAGGTCCGCGTGGTCAACCTGAGCCTCGGCGGCGACGCGACCGACGGCACGGATCCGGTGTCCCAGGCGGTGAACGCGCTGACCGGCCGCTACGGCACGTTGTTCGTCGCCCCGGCCGGCAACGACCGCTCGCTCGACCTGCCCGAACCCGGCCCGGTCGTCGCGCCCGCCGCGGCCGACGCGGCGCTGGCGGTCGGCAGCGTGTCGGCCCAGGACACCACCAGCGCGTTCTCGAACCGGGGCGCGCGGCTCGGCGACCACGCGGTCAAGCCCGACATCGCCGCGCCCGGCGAGGGCATCGTCTCGGCGCGGGTCGCGGGGACGCGCGACGGCGACACCGCGCCGGTCGACGACGACTACGCGCGGCTCTCCGGGACGTCGATGGCGGCACCGCACGTCGCCGGTGCGGCGGCCCTGCTGCTCCAGCGGCACCCGGACTGGCTCGCCGGCCGGCTCAAGACGACGCTGACCAGCACGGCCAAGCCCACCGGCGCCGTCGCCGAGCAGGGCGCCGGCCGGGTCGACGCCGCCCGCGCGGTCACCCAGCAGGTCACCGCCACCACCGGCAGCCTCGGTTACGGCTTCGTCGCCTGGCCGCGCACCCGGCCCGTCACGAAAACCGTGACCTACCACAACGACGGCGACGCGCCCGTCACCCTGGCGCTCGCCACCACCTCGCCCTTGTTCACGCCCACGGCCGCGGCCGTGGTGGTGCCCGCCCACGGCGATGCCGACGCCGGCGTCACCCTGCAGGCCGGCGGGGCCGCGGCCGGGCCGCACGGCGACCGGCTGACCGCGACGGCGCCCGGGATCACCGTGCAGACCGCGCTCGGCGCCTTCCTGGAAGCCGAAAGCTACGACGTGTCGGTGCGGCTGATCGGCCGGGACGGGCGGTTCACCGCGGGGGTCGCCACCCTCGTCGACACCGCGACCGGAGCCGCGTTCGGCGTGCGGCCGTTCGGCGCCGACGGCACGGCCGTGGTGCGGGTGCCCAAGGGACGCTACGACCTCAACGCGCTCGACGTGTCCGGAGACCCGACCGGCCAGACCCGGCCGGCCGCGGTGACGCTGCTGTCGCGGCCCGGTCAGCCGGTGACCGGCCCGGTTTCCCTCACCTTGGACGCCCGTGCGGGCCAACCGCTGCGCGCGGTGGTCGACCGCGCGGACGCGCGGCTCCAGGGCGGCGAACTGGGCCTGGTGTCCGGGAACCCGGGCGGGACCCGGACGAACACGCTCGCCTGGATCATCCAGCCGGGCACCGAGCTGTACGCGGTGGGCTCGGGCCGCGAGGTCACCGACCACACCTACGCGCTGTACTTCCGGGCGACGCTGGCCGCCCGCCCGGACGGCGACTACGTCTACCAGCTGGCGCTGCTCGAACGCGGCCGCGTGCCGGCGGACCCGGTCTTCCGGGTGCGCGACCGGGACCTCGCGGTGGTCGACGCGCGGTACCACACGCAGGGGAAACCGGCGGACAGCCTGCGCCTCGACGACGTCACGTTCGGTTTCCCGGGCGCCGACAGCGGGACGTACCAGGTCGCCGCCCAGGCCCTGCCGAGCCGGCGCACCGAGTACTACACGACCGGGGTGACCTGGCAGCACCTCCTGGCGGTGTACCCGGATCCGCTGACCGACGCGGAAAGCAACTACTCCTACCGGACCTACCGGGCCGGGCCGCAGCGCGCCGGCTGGAACCGCGCGCCGGTCGGGCCCGCTTTCGGCGCGCCGCAGGACGGCTGGGGTGTGCTCCGCGCCGGGAACCAGCTGGTGTACGCGATCCCGCTGGTGTCGGGCAGCGATCCGGAGCAGTACACCTCGCCACCCGGAGGCCTCACCGGCACGGCGACGCTGTCGCGCGACGGCGTCACGCTGGCCACCGCGCCGAGCCCGGCGATCGGGGCCCTGGCCATCCCGGACGACGCGGGCACGTACACGCTGCGGTCGGTGGCCACGCGCAGCGTGCCGTGGTCGGTGGTGGGGACCGCGGCGGACGTGCTGTGGACGTTCCGCGAGCCCGGCCTGGCGGCGCCCGCGAAACCGTTGCCGCTCCTGGTGGTCCGGGCCGAGGGCGCGGTCGACGAGCAGAGCCGGGCCCCGGCCGGGAAGCCGTTCGTGCTCGCCCTGACCGCGCAGCGGCAGCCGGGTGCGGGCGAGCTCCGGCTGGCGGACCTGCGCGTCGAAACGTCCGTTGACGACGGTGCGAAGTGGACACCCGTGCCCACGGCCCGCATCGGCAACGGTGGCCTCGCGGTGGTGCGCAATCCAGCGGCCGCGGGGTTCGTGTCGCTGCGGATCACCGCCCGGGACACCGACGGCAACGCGGTCACCCAGACCGTGCTCAGGGCGTACCAGACAGCACCGTGACCGCGACGGCGGCGAGCGGGACGACGAAGGCGGCCCCGGTCAGGGCTTTCAGGGCCCGGCCGTGGGCGCGCCATTCGCCGTCCCAGCCGCTTTCGCCGTCGTAGCGCAGGTTCGCCGTCGTCATCAGCGCGCGGCCCAGCCCGAACCCGACACCCGCGGCCAGCGCCGCGGGCAGCGAAGCCGCGAGGGCGACGGCGATCGCGGCCACGTACGGCAGGCCGCTGGGCAGGTAGGTGCGCGCGCCGGTGCCCATTTCGAACCCGAACTGCAGCGGGCCGAGGTGGCGGCCGAGCCGGAACACCGTGTCCGGCACCAGCCGCCGGTTCTCCGGCAGCCGGAACGACCACACCCCGGTTTCCCGCAGCAGCACCGCACCCAGCACCACGGCCACCACGGCCCAGCAGGCGGCCGCGGGAAGCGGGGCGCGCAGCAGGGAACCGGCCACGAGCGAGACGAGCGCGGTCAGGACGCCGCCGCAGACGAGCCCGGCGCAGAACGCCAGTGTCGGAGTGCCTCGCCAGACCGGCGAGCTCAGCACGAAGGCCGAGTTCCGGCTTCAACTGGAGCCGCTGGTGGCGAACCCGGCGGCCGCGCACAGGACGAGCCACGCCCCCGGCAGCAGCCGGCCCGGCGCGAACAGGAGCGCGATCGTCGCCACGGCCGCGGCGAGCACCAGCCCGGCGGCGAGGGTCAGCGGGTGCCACCGGCGCCGGGCGGTCCCGTCCGTCACAGGGCCGCGCGGCAGATCGTCAGGTACGTCTGGCCGGTGTACCCGCCGCCCCAGAAGGTGGAGAAGCCGTCGGAGCAGCGGTAGACCTTCTGGTCCGGCGTCGTCCACCGCCACGCGTTCTTGCCGACGAACTGGCCGCACGTGTTGGCCACGGGCTGGTGGTCGACCTGGAGGCCGCCCTCGTTCCAGGTGCCGTACTTGTGCCAGCCCGCTTCGCAGTAGGTGCTCCCCCGCCAGAACCCGCCGAAGCAGGCGGCGTAGGTGTTGACGTACGTGCCGCTGGTGTCGGTCAGCTCGGCGTAGCCGGTGGGATAGGCGTCCCGGCAGTCGTTGCGGTCGAAGCCCGGCATGCCGTACGGGCTGAACTCGGCGTTCGCCTTCCGGACGCGGGACAGACCCGACCAGTCGAGCGCGGTCGCGCCGATCGTCAGCGCGCCGAGCGCCACCGCGCGCAGGAACGTCCGGCGCGTGCCGCGGACCTTCAGCTTCCGCCCCGCGCGGGTGGCCACGGCGTCCGGGCCGGGGTGGTCAAGATCGGGAATGTGCGCCGACTCCAGCGTCACCGGCTTCACCTCCTGACGTCGGACCGGCCCAGCCGGCCAGTGTGGTGTCCACTTCGGAAGCCCGGACCGGGAGCAGCACCCGGCGGGCGCGACCGGTGTCGTCGAGCAGCATCAGCACCGGCGGCGAGAGGTGGGAAACCGAACGCCACGCTTCGGCGTCGCGGACCACCGGCAGGCCGTGGGCGAGCTCCGCCCAGGTGGTCGCAGGTTCGTGGGTCAGCAGGGTCGCCTGCGCCCCGAGCGCCGCCAGCCGCTCGACCACGGTGAGGCACAGCGGGCAGCCCGAATCGACCGCGGCCACGACCCGGCCCGCGAACCGCGGGCCCAGCACCAGGTCCGGTGGCGCCGCGACGAAGCCGTCCGTGCTGCGGGTGATCGTCCCGCGCAGCAGCCGGACTTCGCGCAGGACGGCGGCCAGGCCGAAGAACAGCAGGATGATCGCCGCCCAGGTGAGGACGGCGAACGCGGTCGACGGCGTCATCGCCGGTCCCAGGCGATGTCGATGCCGTCGAGCCAGTCGAGCCGGTCCCGTTCGGTCTTCGCCGGCGTGTCCGCGAGGTGCACTTCGGCCACGCCCGCCGGGCAGCCGAGGACGAAGGAACCCTTGGCGTGCCCGGACTTCCAGACCTCGCCGTGTTTGGTGCGCGCACCCGCGTGCCGGGGCAGCAGGGCCGCGGCCTGGCGCGGCGCCGGGATCGACAGCGAACCGTGGTCCCGCACCACCACCACGAAGTGCTCGTTCGCCGGGTCCAGCAGCGTTTCCGCGCGGGGGACGACGGTCATGCCGTCGACGTGGTCTTCGATCCGCAGTGAGCCGAACAGGGCCAGCACGCGGTCGCGGCGGGGTGCCGGGCCGGCGTACACGGTCATCAGCTCGTGGTAGGCGCCGAGCAGGGTGGCCACGGACGACTGCCCGTCGCGGGCTTCGGCGACGACCACTTCCCGGCCGTGCACGACCAGGCGCTCGCGGGTTTCGGCCGGGGCGACGTACGTGCACGCGAAGTCGTGGTAGCCGCGCGGGCCGATCTGGAAGCCGGTGCCGTACGACCCGCCGACGAACCGGACACCGGCCACGACGTGGGAAACGGGGGCCGCCCCGGGCAGCCCCACGGTCACCCGGTCGCCGCCCGGCGCCACCAATCGCAACCGTTGTGCCCCCATGAGACCTCCGATTCCCGGAATCGCACCCGGTGAGACTAGCCGACGGATTCCGCGGTCGCCACGATCATTTTCCAGCAGATCCCGAATTGCTCCGAACGGGGAGGGTATTTTTGTCCACTATTACCGTGGGTCCATGCACTCCTTCTGGTCCGCGGGAATGACGGCCCTGACGGCACTCGGCGCGATTCTCCTGACCGCCGCCGGCGGCTCCCACGCCGTGCGCCACCGCCAGCATCGCGCGGTGCTGCGCGGCCACCGCCTGCTGCCGCCCGCGGTGGCCGCGCCGGCCGCGGGTGCGGAGATCCTCGTGGGCGCGGCGATGCTCGCGGTCCTGCTCGCCGCCCCGGCGGTCACGGTCTGGCCCGCCACCGCGCAAGCCGCGCTGTACTGCGCTTTTGCCGGTTACACGGCGGTGTTGCGGACGCGCCGGCCCGGCGTTCCGTGCGGGTGTTTCGGCGCGGAACGGGTGTCGTGGGCGGTGGTGGCCCGAGCGGCCGTGCTCGCCGTGGGCAGCGCCGGGTGCGCGGTCTTCGGAGTGCCCGGACCGGCCCCGGACCGCTGGGCGTGCGCGGCCGCCGGCGTGGTCCTCGCGATGGCGAACCACCTCATTCCGGCGTGGCGCCGAGGCGGCGGACCGCCTTTGAAGCGATTCCTCGACGGTTTGTGAATCGGTGCTTATTCGCCGGAAAATCACTGCCGGTCAGAGCAGGTGAAGCCCTTCGGCGGCGGTGTAGCGGACGGCGAAGGGATCGGACAGTTCCCCGGCGAACCCGCCGTCCCGCTCGGCCACGAACCCGAGGAGATTCCACCGGTTCCCGGCGTCGCGGACCAGGCGGGGCGCGTACAGCCCGGGACACGGCACGGGCCGGGCGAGGGACAGGTCCCACGGACCGGTCACCGCGGGCCCGGGCACCGCCCACACCTGGTCCGCGGCGGCCCGGGGACCGAGGTTGCTGCAGAAGAGCAGCAGCGGCTGCCCGTCGACGACCGCGACCTGGGGGACCTCGAGGTGCCCGAAGCCGCCGCGCCGGGTCAGCGGCGGCCCGACCTCCCAGTTCAGCAGGTCGGCCGAGAAGGCGTGGCCGATCACCCCGCGCTCGAGCGGGTCGCCGTCCTTCGCGTGGGCGGTGACGAGCATGTGCCAGCCGTCCCCGTCCGGAGACGGGAAGACCCACGGGTCCCGCCAGGCTTCGCCGGCCCAGTCCGCGCGGTCGCCGTGGGCGTACCAGGTCGGGTCGGGTTCGACGAGCGGCTTCACCCCGGATCGGTGCCACGTGCCGAGGTCGTCGGACACGGCGAGGCCGATCCGCTGCACCGCGTGATCGCCGTCGTCGCCGACGCCGGTGTAGAACAGGTACCAGCGCCGGTCCGGGCCGCGGACGACGGACCCGGTCCAGGTCGCGAGGTCGTCCCACGCCGGTCCGTCGGCGGGGACCAGGGCGTCGGCGACCAGCTCCCAGTGGCGCAGGTCGCGGGAAACGGCGTGCCCGATCGACGCCCGCCGGTGGCGCCGCTCGGGATCGAGCAGCGCCCGCGAGGCGCGCAGGAAGAAGACGTGGTGGCGGCCGTCGTCGTCCGTGGTGTACCAGCTGTCCCACACCCAGTGGTCGGGCAGGCGCAGCATCAGCGCACCTCCGGCGGCCGGGCGACCGAAGCCCGGGTGCGCAGCGGCATCGGGATGCGGTGGACCGGTTTCTCCCCGGCGGTTTCGCCGTTGATCTCGGCGAAGAGCGCGTCGACCGCGGTGCGGCCGAGGTCGTAGAACGGCAGGGCGACGGTGGTGAGCTTGGGCCGCATCCACGAGGCGAGCGGGTGGTCGTCGAACGAGACCACCGAGACGTCGTCCGGAACGCTCAGCGACGCCTCGGCCAGTGCCTGGTAGGCCCCGAAGGCGAGCCGGTCGTTGAGGCAGATCAGGGCCCGCGGCTTCGTGCGGGCGAGCAGGTCCCGGGTCGCGTCGAAGCCGTACTCGGGCAGCCAGTCGGCGGTCCTGGTGCCGCCCGCGAGCTCGACGCCGGCCCCGGCGAAGACCTCGCGGATGCCGACGAGCCGTTCCACCGCCGCGACACTGCCCCGCGGCACGTTCCGGAGCCCCGGCCCGGCGCCGATCAGGTGGATGCCGTCCCGGTGCCCGGCTTCCAGCAGCACCCGCGCGGCCGCGCGGCCGGCCTCGACCTCGTCCGGCACCACCACGGGCAACGGCGAAGGCGTCTTCGGCACGGCGTTGAGCAGGACCGCCGACGTCCCCAGCAGGCTCTCGGGAACCGAGACGCGCCGGGTGTACATCGAGGCGAAGACGATTCCGTCGACCTGGCGGTCGTGCATGCCTTGCAGCAGCGCGTGTTCGAGCTTGCTGTCCCCTTCGGACTCACCGATGAACAGCAGGACGCCCCGATCGCGGGCGGCCTCGATCGCACCCTTGATCATGTCGCCCGCCAGCCGGGAGGTGGCGACCGTGTCGGAGACGAACCCGATGGTCAGCGTGCGCCCGGTGCGCAGGCCGGCGGAGACGATGTTCGGCCGGTAGCCGAGTTCTTCCGCGATCGCCTTGAGCCGCTCCTGGACCTCGCCGGAAATGCGCAGTTCCGCTCCCCGGCCCGAAAGCACCAGGGACGCGGTGCTGCGCGAGACCCCCGCCGCCTTGGCGACGTCGGCCAGCGTGACCCGTCGTGGGCTCACCGTCGCACCCCCGCTTTCCCCGTCTTGACACCGGCTCGTCCGATCGCCGAGACTACCGATGCTAACTCGGTTTAGCAAGGTCGAAACCCCTGCTCGACCGGTGAATCCACTTGCGACGGAGGAGACGATGTTGTCCCGTCGAACACACCCCGGCCGGCCCCTCGGCACCCTCCTGGTCCTCACGCTGGCCGGCACGCTGGCCGCGGCCTGTTCGGGTCCGGGCGGCAGCGCGGGCCCCGGCGAAACCACCGCCACGGCCGTCACCGCGGAGCCGACGTGCGGGAGCGCACCGGTCACCCTGCGCGGCTACTTCGAAACCGGCTTCCCGATGGCGAAAGCGCTCACCGACGAGTTCACCAAGCAGTTCCCGAACGTCAAGTGGGACGTCCGCGAGGACCAGTTCGCGGTGATCACCCAGAACGCGCCGCGCGTCCTCGCCGACGACCCGCCGGACCTGATGCGCCTGCCGCAGGTGTCCGAGCTGGTCAAGGACGGCCTGCTGAAGAACCTCGACGGGTACGCGAAGTGGTTCGGCTGGGACAAGTGGCCGTCCGGGCAGCTCGCGCAGCTGCGGATGGGCCCGGGCGGGCGGCCGCGCGGAGCCGGGTCGCTCTACGCCATGGGCCTGAACTTCAGCGTGACCGGCGTCTTCTACAACAAGCAGCTCGCGGCCCGGATCGGCCTGACCACTCCGCCGGCCACGCTCGCGCAGCTCGACGAGGCCATGGCGAAGGCGAAGAACGCCGGGATCCAGCCGATCCAGCAGTTCAACGGCGGCGCCACCGGCGGGCTGGCCTTCCCGCTGCAGGACCTGATGGCCTCGGTCGGGCAGCCGGCGCCGATCAACGACTGGATCTACCAGAAGCCCGGCGCCACCATCGACACGCCGGCGAACCTGCAGGCCGCCCAGCACCTCGAGCGGTGGATCAAGGCCGGCTACTTCGCGCCGGACGTCAACGCCGTCGACTACGCCCAGATGGTGAGCCGGTTCACCGCCGGACAGGGCCTGTTCAGCTTCAACGGCGATTGGGAATCGGCCAACCTGGACAAGCAGATGGCCGGCAACGTCGGGTTCTTCCCGATGCCGCCGGCACAGGCCGGGGGCAAGCCCGCGGCGATGTCGGCACCCCTGACGGTCGGGATCAGCGCCAAGGCCCCGCACGCCGACTGCGCGGCGTTCTTCCTCAACTGGGTGGCCACCAACGGCAAGGCGCGGGAAGTCGCCGTGCAGACCGGCGGATCGCACCCGATGGGCCCCGCGGACGCGCCGCTGCCCCCGGTGGCGGCGGGCACGGTGACCGCGGGGACGCTCGAAGCCGCCGCCCAGGTCGACCAGGCCGGCACCGCCATGGACTTCATCGCCAACGCGACCGGGGCGATCTACGCCAAGAGCTGGACGCCGCAGCTGCAGAAACTGGTTTCCGGCGAGCAGACGCCGGACGGGCTGCTGAAGTCGGTGCAGCGCGACTACACCGACCAGGTCGGGAGCTAGGCCCCGATGACCAGGTCGGGCAACCTCCTCGCGGCCGGGCCGCGACCGTCCACCGTGGTGGGACCGCCGGCGCGCCGGCGCCGCCGGTCCCGCCGCACCGGCTGGGCGGGTTGGCTCTTCGTGGCGCCGGCCCTGCTCTTCTACGCCGTGTTCGTGCTGCGGCCGATCGTCCTCACCGTGCAGTACTCGTTCTACGACTGGAACGGCATCGGCGCGTCCCGGTGGGCCGGCTTCGGCAACTACGCCAAGGTGTTCACCGATCCGGAACTGTACGAGTCGATCCTCCACGCGTTCGAGCTGATCGTGTTCTTCAGCGGGATCCCGGTGCTGCTCGGCCTGGCGATCGCGGCGACGATCCGCCGCATCGCGACGAGCCGGCTCGCGCTCGTCGCCCGGACCGTGCTGTTCCTGCCGCAGGTGATCCCGCTGGTCGCCGCCGGCATCGCGTGGACGTGGCTGCTGTCGGCCACCGGCGTCGTCAACCAGCTGTTCTCGGCGCTGGGCCTCGGCAAGGTGTCGAAGGCATGGCTCGGTGACTCCTCGACCGCGCTGCCCGCCGTCGGGGTGATCGGCGCGTGGGTCCTGCTCGGCCTGTGCATCCTGCTCTTCCTGTCGGGCATGAGCAAGATCGACCCGGCCCTGTACGAGGCGGCGCGCATCGACGGGGCCGGGGTCGTGCGCGAGTTCTTCGCGATCACGGTGCCCAGCCTGCGCCAGGAGATCGGCGTCTGCGTGACGGTGACGATCATCGCCGCGCTCGCGAGCTTCGACGTCGTGTACGTCTCGACGCAGGGCGGTCCCGGGAACGCGACCATGGTGCCGGGCCTGGAGATCTACTACCTGGCGTTCTCGCAGCGCGAAGTCGGGCTGGCCTCCGCGCTCGCCGTCGTGCTGATGGTGGTCGTGCTCGCGGTGGTGCTCCCGATCCAGCGCGTCTCGAAGGAGGACAAGCCGTGAAGGGCTGGACCGGACGCATCCTGCTCGTCCTGCTGATGGCGGCGACGGTGCTGCCGTTCATCAGCCTCTTCGTCACCGCGCTGCACCCGTCCGGCTCGTACCCGTCCGGTTTGGACTGGCCGGCCGACCCGCAGTGGGGCAACTTCGCCAGGGCGTTTCAGGTGGCCCGGCTGGGCGAGTTCCTGAAGTCCAGCGTCCTGATCGTGCTCGGCGTCGTCCCGGTGTCCCTGCTGATCGCGACGATGGCCGGTTTCGCGACCGGGCACCTGCGCATGCCGGGCGGCCGCGCGGTGTTCCTGCTCTTCGTGCTCGGCCTGACGCTGCCGTTCGAAGGCATCATCACGCCGCTGTACTTCCAGGTCAGGGACATGGGCCTGCTCAACACCCGCTGGGCGATCATCCTGCCGCTGATCGGCCTGTACATGCCGTTCTCGGTGTTCTGGATGCGCGCGCACTTCGTGACCATGCCGCACGAGCTGTCGGAAAGCGCCCGGGTGGACGGGGTGAGCACCTGGCAGCTGTTCTGGCGCATCCACGTCCCCCTGGCGAAGCCGGCGCTCTCATCGCTGGCGATCCTGCTGTTCCTGTGGACGTGGAACCAGTTCCTGCTCGCGATCGTGCTGGTGGACAACCCCGCGAACCGCACGATGGCGGGCGCACTGGGCGCGTTCCAGGGCCAGTGGGGCACCGACATCCCGCTGTTGTGCGCCGGTTCGCTGCTGATCCTGACGCCGACTTTGGTGGTGTTCTTGATCTTCCAGCGGCGGTTCGTGTCGGCGTTGCTGGCGGGCTCGCTGAAGGGGTGATCGTCGTCTCCCGCCACAATACATCGCCGCGCTCGTCGGGTACAGCTGGGACGAGCTCGACGACAGTGCTCTGGAAGCCGGTATCCCGAAGACGGACGCGGACCTTCCGCCCGGCACGTGGTTCGCGTATCCGGTCGCAGGAGCACCAGACCTCACCCTCCGCATCGCGCGCGATCACGGTGCCGGAAAACTGAGCATGATCATCGACGGTGAGATGGACGACGTGGCATGGCTACGTACAGGAAACTTCGGATCTGATGGCGTGAAGCAATCTCGGCGTGCCCTCAGTTCGGATCACTTACCGAGCCAACCGTGACATTCGCATTGGCGGCCGTGCGCGGCGACGAGCTGGGCAGGCGCAAATCGCCGATGAGGAACGTTCCGTCGCCTTGGTCTGTCGACGCCGCGGTTACGTGGTGGGCGAACTCGGCAGTCGGCCACTGGGTGCGCGTGGACCAGCGTGCGCCGGAGAGCAGGGTTCCGGACAGCGTGGCGCCGGCCAGGAGTGCGCCGTCGAGGTTGGCGCGGTCGAGGGTTGCGTCGGTGAGGTTGGCGTTGACGAGCTGGGTGCCGATCAGCGAGGTTGCGGACAGATCGGCATTGGTGAAGTCGGCGCCCATCAGCTCGGCCTCGTTGAGCGTCGCACGGAACAGCGAAGCCCCGGCGAAGTCGGCGCCGAGCAGGAGTGTCTCCGTCAGGTTCGCGTCGTCCAGGTCGATAGTGACCGCCCAGAACACGTCCGGACGGTCCGGTCGGCGGTGCGTGTAGAGGATCTCCTGCGCGGCGCGGCGCACCTGCTTTTCTTGCCGCGCATCGGCGTCCTCGGGTTCGGCGAACGGCATCCGGAGGTAGGCGCACACCACGTTCACAATGGTCTGTCGCTGTGACTCGGCTGTCTCGCCGAGCCTGGCCAGCGCGTAGAGTCCGGCAAGACGGACCGGCGCGCGGTCACTGCCGAGCTGATCCGCGGCTTTCGTGTACAGCTCGGTTATCCGCCGTTCGCTGGCGTCGTACTCGGCGCGCTCGGCAACCTCCTGCTGGTGCTGCAGCGTCAACTCAGTGGACCGCTGCCGTCGCGCGGCGAGAAGTAGTGCGATCGCACCGCCGGTACCGACGACTACCGCGCCCGTGGTCCGCACTGCCTCCAGCCGCGCCAGATCCTGAGGGGCGCCGGTGCCGTACAGCACCAACAAGATCGTCAGGATGGCGCCGCCGATGAGGATGACAGTGATCGCGCCGATGATGATCGCGCGATTGGTCAACGGTTTCGGCGCCTCACGATCACGGCTCACAGACCGAGGCTACCCCAAGGCGCACTTTCACCGCTGATGGAAATGCTCCAGCGCGCCAGAACCCCAGGACTTGCACAGCAATGAAGACCCCAGTGTGCTCGACGAGCAAGCGTGGTCCCGGCTCGTGCCTGGCCTCGCCTATCAACCGACGTGCTAGCAACCGGCCGACGCGCCGTATGCGGAAAACCCCATCACACAAGGCCGGCTTGTCGAGGCCAGTACCAGCAAACGGTCTTGTCGACTGGGCGTTCACGGCATGAACATCCGCTCATGCCGCTGGTCGTGCGCTCACGTCCGCTCATGGGCGGCAATCGTCGAGCGACGGCTGAGGCCTGCGGGCGCTTCGTCACGCGTCAGGGACTGCCGCCTTCGGCCCTCCGGGCGAGTTGCTCCAGTTCGGCGGTGCACATCATGAGCGTGCGCGTCGGAAGGTGCCGGAGGTAGTGGTCCACATCGGCACCCAACACGAATACGTGCAGTGACAGCCCGGTTTCGTGGCACGACTCGATGGCCTGGCGAAGCGCGGCCAGCACGGCCGGGTGCCGGGTTTGGTACGAGGAGGCGACCAGGTGGTTGCCGCGATCCGCCGCGAGGTAGAACTGGATCAGATCCTTGGTGCCGACGAACAGTTCACTGGCTCCCGAAGTGCGGAACTCGGCCGTCGAGTGCACGGCCGCCGGTGTTTCGAGGAAAACGCCGAGTGGCGTGTCGCCGGTCAGGCCGAGGTGCTGCCGCAGCCGCAGGAACTCTTCCTGGTCATTGATGAACGGCACGGCGAAGCCGACTCGATCCGCGTCCCAGCCGAGGCGGACCCGCAGGTAGGCGCGGAGTGCCCGGAACGCGCGCGGATAGCGATGATCCGCCAGCAGCCACCGGGTGCCGTGGAGGCCGAGCTCCGGGTTGGGCTCGTCCTCCACCGCCACCCCGGTCGTGATCCGGGCGGCATCGTCCGAACGGAGGTCGAGCAGTCTCATGACCAGGCGTTGACCGGGAAGGAGCTCCTTCACCATCGAGCACAGCTGCGAGGCGATGGCTTCGCCGTAGTGCTCGGCCTCGCGATCCCCGGCCCGGAGCGAGTCGACTGGGCTCAGATCGGCGGCGAAGCAGACGAACTCCTCGCGGATGAAGTAGCAGTTCACCTGTTCGACGCGCGGCACGATGTCATTCGTGGACCGGATGTCGGCGGCGTCGGCGATGACCACGCAGACCGACTCGAGGTCGTCGAGGCCGGCACCTGCGAGTGGCACCTGCTGCCGCGTCGTGTCGACGCCGCCGAGGACGACCGACTCGCGATCGACCCGGACGGTGACTTCGCCCACCAACACGTCCGGCTCGAACGAATCGACGCGCAGGACGGGGATTCCCCGCGAGCGGCAAAGCGACTGCATGTGGCCGGTCCGGCCGCCTCTGGCGCAGATCACGGCGGATGAGGCGACGATGGCGTCGTAGAAGTCGGGGCCGAGTGTCTCGACCACCAGAACGGCGCCCTCGATCGGTTTCCTCGTGCGATTGCAGATGCCGCGAACGCTCGCTCGCGGCGAGCCGACGAGCAAGGACCCCGGTATTTCACGCAAGCCCGTCTTCTCACCGGTTTCCGGGTGATCCGCATCCGGTCGAGGCATGACACCAGGCTAGCCGGTCTCCCGCCGCAGGCGCGTCTTCCCCGCTGCGCCTCCGCTGGTCCACTGTGGACTCTCAGGGGAGTCAGCCGAGCGATTCCAGCGGCTCATCGAGCCCGAGCAAGCCACGAAGTTCGCGCGGTGTGACGGACAGGTCGTTGAGCTTCCTCATGGCGGCCGTGTTCACGGCGGATCGCAGGGCGCGATCGGTCCAGGGGGCCTCGCTGTCAGAGGTGGCGTCACGAATTCCCGCAAGGCTTGCCTCGAGCCGGGTCGCCAGGGCTTCTCGGTCGCGACTACGCCGAGCGGTCATTCGACGCACATCGAGCATGACCGAAGCTGCGAACGCCTTCCGCACCCCGAGGTCTTCGGTCAAGGTCTCGACCAGGTCCTCGGCATGCTCGTCGTAACAGGATTCGAGTCGGCGCAGCAGGGTCGCGGCGACGCCGACCGAATGGTTCTTGATCGCGGCGAGGTTGAACGTGAACGCGCCGATCCGGCCGAGCCGGACGATCTCGTCGCCCTCCCGCGGACCGCCGATCACGGAGATCGGACCGGACGCGACCCCGGACGGCCCGAGGAGGGCACCGGATCCGTCGACCTCCACGCCGCGCCCGGTACGCCGGTGCCGCACGGCGATCTTCTTCCGCAGGAGAGCCGCCCAGAGCGCCGACCCGACCCGTCCGTAGTCCGGCTCCCGCCCGAAGTTCGAGATCACGAGGTCCGCTTCGAGGGTTTGCGTCGACGACGACCCGCCCACCGACAACATCAGCGTGCCCGCCTCAGTGCCGACGATCCGGTCCACTTTTCCGGTGATGAGGGTGATCGGCCCGCCGTCGTCCATCGCCGCGTCGACGATCTCGGTCGTGTACGCGACCGCGCCGACCCGCAGGGCGGCCAGCAGCGTCCCGTACTCGTCGAGGAGCGCCCGCAGGTCGGCGGAGGGGATCCGGGCCAATACCTCGGGCAGGTAGGGCTCCCAGGACTTCGCGACCCGTTCCGACACGACCACCGGCGCCACCTCGGGGTGTTCGCGAGCGACGATCGCACACGCCCGTTCCCATTCGGCCGTGACGCGCTGAAGCAGCCCTCCGCGGCCTTCGTAGCTGTCGCTGTGCAGCCGAGGCGCCGGCAGGTCGAGAACGCGGTGCCGGTGGTCCGGCGGATAGGTCCGAAGCACCCGGCCGGATCGGGAGATCATGGCGATTTTCCCCGTGTGGCCGCGCCGCAGCAGCAGCGCGGCCGAGTCGTACGCGCTGAGCAACGTACCGATGATGGCGACCGTGGCGTCTTGCCCGATGCCGAGAATTCGCGCGATTCCCTCTTCGGAGTAGGGGTGCCGCACGAAGGACGGGTGGTTCATCACGTCGGCCGCGAACGGAAGGTCCCGTTCTTCAAGGCCTGTCGCGATGACGACGTGGTCGGCGCGGAGAGTGACGCGGTCGGGCGCGGTATCGGAATCGTTGCGGATCACAGAGAACCGGTCGACGACGACGTGTGCGTGGCCGCCGTCGACTTCCACGTCGACCACCTCGCCGTCGGCTTCGACCAGAGTCACGCCGTCCGTCGCTTCGCACGCGGCTTGGACGAGGCGGTCCGCAAGGTAGTCGGCATAGATCCGGCGCGGCGCGGGCCCGGACTCGGTGAACGTGAAGCCGCTCCACTCCGGGGGCCAGCCGGTGCGGTCGGCCTCGCTGTTCGCCCAGGCCACGAAGTCATCGACGTCTTCACGGAACATCGACATCCGGCCCGCCTGGATGTTGAAGACGTGATGCCAGTGGTTGCCCGCCCGGTGGTAGGCCACGCCGGCGCTGCGATACTCGGGATGCCGCTCGATCAGCACCAACTGCAAGGGCTCTCGCGCGAACTGGAGGAGGCGGACGGCGGTGGCGGTGCCTCCCAAGCCCGCTCCGACGATGACCACCCTGCGAAAACGGTTCGAGAGCCACATCGTGCCACTCCTGTCCCTGTCGGCTTCGCGAGTCGTCACGAACAGCGCTTCGAGTGGGCGCCCACCCTTCGACAGCGAGCGATGAGATTACCTTGTGTCGCCCAGCACACGCCGGGTCCGAACGTGTCTGCACATTCGGCCGACCGGGTCTGTTCGGCCACAAGCTGTACTTCCCCACTATGTTACAGGCGCCCCAACGCCCTCTCATGCCGACGACAGCGCGTTCTGGCCAAAACACCGACCGCCTCGCCATCGTCCTTGGCCGGCGTACCCGGCGCCGACGACCAGCCGACGCGGCAGCGTGAGCAGAGCACCGACAACAGCCCGATCCGGTTGCGCGGCTGCACCCGGCGGCTGATCACGTCGCGATCACGGAGACCGCGCTCACCGCGAGGAACGCGAACGGCAGCAGCACGGTGCCCAAGGCAGCCGGTGCGCGGGCCTCCACGGCTCAGGTGTGACGCAGGCCGCCGACCACGACGCGCGCCAGCACGTCCGGGCGCAGGATCGACGTCGGCGGTTGCAGGAGCCCGATGGTGCGGATGAACGCGGCGGCGGCCACGGGGTCGTGCGCGGCGACGCGTTGCAGCCGGGCCACGTATCGGTTCAGCGTCTTGGTGGACAGCGAGCGGTGGCCGGGGATCTCCGGCAGCGCCAGGTCTCCGAGCGCGTTGAGCTGCCACACCGGGTCGATGATCTTGGCCGCGGCGCGGAAGAACCGCGTGGACAGGTCCGCGTCGCCGATCTTCAGGCACCGCCGCAGGGCCTCGGACTCCAACGCCGCGACGGTCATGCCTTGGCCGTAGATCGGGTTGAAGCTGCACATCGCGTCACCGAATACGAGCAGACCCGGCGGGAACTGCCGCAGGTGCTCGTAGCGGCGGCGCAGGCTCGCCGGGAACCGGTGCGTGCGGATCTCGCTCACCGGTTCGGAGGCGGCCACGGCGTCCTGCACGTCCGGTGGCGCGGACCGCTTGAGGAACGCCAGGAAGCCCGCTTCGTCGGTCGGCGGGTGGTCACCCGCCATGCCCACCTGGGTGACCATCCAGTCGCCGCCCTCCTGCGCGGCGAACGCGAACCCGGTCGGCCGACCGGGCACCGGGCCGACCAGGACCAGCTTGTCCTGGAACGGTGTCTCCGGCCGCACGAGCCTGCTGGCGTACATCATGTTGACGTCGATCCGGTCCTCGGCGGGCATCGGCAGGCCGACCGACGCGAGCCACGACCGGGCCCGACCGGACCGGCCCATCGCGTCGATGACGAGGTCGGCGGCCAACACCTCCTCCGCGCCGTCGCGGTCCACCCGGACGCCGGTCACCCGGTCGCCCTCGAACACCGGCCCGACCACGTCGCAGCCGGGCACGATCCGCACGCCGGGACAGGCCGCCACCCGCGCCCGGACCGCGCCCTCCAGCATCGGCCGGGTCGCCTGGATGTCCGCCGCGCCGGTGTCCGAGCGCACCATCGGGTGACCCGCCAGCACGAACCGCGCGTCCACATTGAACCCCACCGGCACCGCGCCCGCCGCGACCAGCTCGGCCGAGAAGCCGGGGAACATCTCGTCGAGCGCATCCTTGCCGCGCAGCAGGATGGTGTGGAAATGCCTGGCCTGCGGCACCCCCCGCCGGTGCACGACGTCGGCCGCCAGGGGATCCCGGTCGACCACCGTGATCCGGTCGTAGGAGCCGACCAACGCCCGCGCCGCCAGTAGTCCACCCATGCTCGCGCCCAGCACCACCGCATGCGTCATGGGGCGACTGTGACAGTTTCCGCAGCGGTGCGCTTATTCAGCTGTGCTGATCTGCTCGGTCGAACGCCGACCAGATCAGCCAACCGGCCCCAACTGGTGGTCGAACACCAGGAAGCCACGCGCCAGTATGAACGATGCTGTTTCACGACAGGTTGACCGCCGTGGATAGTCCGCAATTACAAGCTTCGTCAAAGTGTCGCCGGAGGGCTCGCACTCTCATGCCGCAGTGAAGGCGTCGAAGCGGGAATCCTCCGGGTTCCCCGGACCCGGTCGGCCCGCGCGGAAGCAGCGCGTGCGTCGCGGCTGAAAACTACAGCTGGTTCGCGGCCCGCTTCACGGTCTTGATCACGGGTGCGGTCTCGAGGTGGGTGATGGCGGTCAGCCGGGCCAGCCGGCCCGTCAGGTACCTATACAGCTCCTGCTGGTTCGCGCACGCCACGCTCGCGCACACGTTCGTCGGCCCGGTGGTGGCGGCCGCGAACGCGATCTCCGGGTGTGCGGCCAGCTCCGTGCCCACCTCCTCCAGGTTCGTGGGGGCGACCGAGAGCCAGAGCAGCGTTCGGGGGCCGACGCCGAACATGCTTCCGTCGACGTCGATGTCCAGGTACAGCACTCCGCGCTCGCGCAGCTCGGTCATCCGGCGGCGGACCGTCGTCGGCGACCAGCCGGTCGCCGCGGCCAGGCGCTCGATCTCGGCCCGGCCGTCGGTCGCGAGGGTGGCGAGGAGCTTGCGGTCTCCGTCGTCGAGCCGGACCGGTCCCGGCCGGTGCGGGATCGGGGCCGGGCGCAGCCGCTCGATCGCCTCTTCGTCCAGCGATCCCAGCTTGGCGACCAGGCTGTCCGGGCCGCCGTAGAACGCGTGCAGCACCGAGTGCGCTGTCACGCCCTCCACGCGCGGGGTGCGCGGCAGCTTGGCCAGCAGCAGTGCCTCGCTGTCGGCCTCGCTTTCGGTGCGGACCGTGCAGGTGATTTCCGTGCCCCCGGAGGTGATGCTCACCCAGGACGTGTCGGGACGCCGGGCCAGCGCCTCGGCGACCGGCACCGACGCGGCGGGCGCGCACCGCACCCGCAGGAACCACAGCACCGCGCCCAGCGCGGCCGGGTCGACGCCGCCGAGCACCCGCACCGCCCCGGCCGACCGCAACCGGGCGTACCGGCGGGCGATGGTGCGATCCGATACGCCGAGAACGCCGGCGATCGTGCTGAACGGCGCCCGGCCGTTGATCTGCAGGGCGTGCACCAGCCGACGATCCAGTTCGTCGTATTCCACCTCGAAGAGGCTAATCAGTGTCGGATATCGACGCAATAACGCCGGTTTCTGGCACAGCCGCGTCGCCGGGCGGAGCGTCGCTCCCGTCCTGATCGACACAACCCGGGGAGACCCCATGGACACCGAGGTGCTCGTCGTCGGCGCGGGCCCGACCGGCCTGACGCTGGCCAACGAACTGCGGGTGGCGGGCGTGCCGGCCGTGCTGGTCGACAAGCTGCCGCAGCGCAGCACGTTGTCGAAGGCGGGTGGCGTGCAGTCGCGCACGCAGGAGGCGTTCGACCAGCGCGGCCTGCTGGAACCGTTGCTGGCCACCGGAAACCACCCGGCCGGCACCGCCCACTTCGCCGGGATCACGCTCCCGCTCACCCGAAACCGGCACGCCCACCCGTGGCGGTCCATCCCGCAGGTGGTGATCGAGGGTTTCCTCGAGCGGCACCTTGCCGCACAAGGCATCCACGTCCGGCGTGACCACGACCTGACCGGTCTCACCCAGGACGAGAACGGGGTCACCGCGACCTTCGCGAGCGGCAGCGTCGTCCGCTCCCGCTACCTGGTCGGGGCCGACGGCGGCCGCAGCACGGTCCGCTCGCTGCTGAAGGCGGAGTTCCCCGGCCGGCCCGGCACGATGACCACCGTCGCCGCCGACGTGCGGCTGAGTGGCGGCGGACAAGGGATGATGCACGCCCGAAGCGAGGACGGCCACTGGGTGTCGGTGTTCCCGCTCGGCACCGATCCGCAGGGCAGGCCGCTGCGCCGGCTCGCGCTGGGCGGGCCGGGCCGGTCGCTGCCCCGGGACGCCCCGGTCACCGAGGACGAGCTCCGCGACGGGCTGCGCGCCGTCTTCGGCTCACGCGTGCACCTGCTCGAACTGCGCTACGCCCGCCGCATCACCAACGCGGCCCGGCAGGCCGCCCGCTACCGGCACGGCCGGGTGTTCCTGGCGGGCGACGCCGCGCACGTCCACCTCCCGATCGGCGCGCAGGGCATGAACACCGGGATCCAGGACGCGCTGAACCTCGGGTGGAAGCTCGGCGCCGCGGTGCACGGCTGGGCGCCGCCGCACCTGCTCGACACCTACCACACCGAACGGCACCCGGTGGGGGCCGCCGTGCTGCGCAACGTCCAGGCGCAGAGCCTGCTGATGGACCACCAGAGCACCGGCGACCCGGATCTGGCGGCGGCGAAGGAATTGTTCGCCGCGCTGGCCCAGCTGCCGGAAGTGCAGTACCACCTGGACGACATGCTGTCCGGGATGGGCATCCGGTACCCGATGCCGGGCAGCGAAGGCCAGCCGCGCGTCGGTCTGCCCGCACCGGATCAGCGGCTCGGCCCGGTCCGGTCGCACGAACTGCTGCGGTGCGGGCGCGGTCTCCTGATCGACCCGGCCGACAGGTTCGGCGAGGTCGCCCACGGTTGGCGGAATCGCGTGGACCGCGTGGGACAGGGCGTCGACACCGAGCCGATGCTCATCCGGCCGGACGGCTACGTGTGCTGGGCCGGCCACCCGGACGATCTGGGACCGGCGCTCGGTCACTGGTTCGGTGACCACCCATAGGGCCTCCTGGCCGTGGCTTCGCCCCACGCGTTGATAAGCGGGCGGCACCTCCCTAGCGTGATAAGTGGAGATGACCTCCAATTTCATCACACTCGACGAGGTGCGCGTGAAGATCCTCATGTTCGGCCGGGGCGCCATCGCCACGGTGCACGGCTGGGCCCTGGAGCGGGCCGGACACGACGTCGAGTGCTACGTCCGGCCGGGCCGCGCGTCGGCTTACGGGGAGGCGGTGGAGCTCGATCTGCTCGACGCACGGAGGCGGGTGTGGGGGCAGCGCGTGGTCCAGGCGTGGCCGGTGCGCTACCGCGAACAGCTGCCGCCGGACCACGATTTCGACCTGATCGTGCTGAGCGTGCCGCACCACCGCCTGCCGGAAGCGGCCGCGTTCTTGGCGCCGCGCGTCGGCAACGCCACGGTCCTGGTGTTCGGCAACATCTGGGCCGAGCCACTGACCGCGATCGGCGCTCTGCCCGTCGATCAGGTGGCGTGGGGCTTTCCGTTGGCGGGCGGCGGCTTCGGCGAAGACGGCGTGCTCCGCGGAACGCTGCTGCCCGCGGTCGTCTTCGGCACCGTCGACCGGCCCCCGACCGCGCGCGAGAGAGCGACGCGGCGGGTGTTTCGCGAGGCCGGCTTCCGGTTGCGGGAGAAGCGCGATTTCCGCACCTGGCTGTGGCTCCATTTCGCGATGAACGCCGGCCTACACGCGCAGGGCCTGCGGCGGGGGACGCTGTCCGAATTGGTCGGAGCAACGGCCGATCTGCGCGAAGCGCTGCTGACCGCCCGGGAGCTGCTGCCGGTGCTCGAGGCGCGCGGCGCCGACCTGCGCCGGCGTGACACGCTGGGATACCGGGCGCCGACCTGGCTGACGGCCCCGGCGTTCGCGTGGCTGACCGCGCACGTCCCGCTGGTGCGCAGGAGTTTCGAGGGTCACGCCGACCCGGCAGCCGAGGAGCCACGGGAGGTCTGCCGCGACACCCTGGCCGAAGCCCGCCGGCTCGGCATCGCCGTGCCACGCCTGGAAGCGGCGGAATCGAGCTTCGCCGGTAGCCCACCCGTGGTCTAGGGTGCTGTCTCCGGGCCGGGGGATTCCGAAGGGGGCACCTTGTTCGACGAACCGACGGCTTCGCCATCGCGTCGCTGCTCTGTGGCCTGGTCGGGCTCATTCCCCTGGCCGCGGCGTTCGGCATCCGCGCGTTCAGCGTGCTCTGGCTCGGCGTCGGCGTGCTGAAGGCCGGATCCCTCCTGTTCGCACACACGGTCGCTGCGCCGCGAACCGCCGGCGGCAACGACTACATCCATGTGATGGGCGCGGGCGAGAACCTCACCGCGCCCGTGCAGCCCTGAGCTTCCTATTGAAGCTCCGCGCGCTTGTCGTCCGCGGCGACTCGCACGTCCCGGAAGTCCACGACGGCCGCTCGAGCGTTTCGGATCAGCTTCGCCAGATTGCCCTCCGACAGCAGCAGCACATCGTCGAGAACCTGCGGAGGCAGCTCCAGTTCCCGCGGGCCGTAGCAGTCGTGCCACGCCAGGTCCGCCAGGTGCAGCAGGTCGAGGGCCGCCTCGACGTTCTTGGACGAGAACTGTGCCTCGATGCGAGGTGTGCGTTCCCGGCGGCGTTGCTCACTTCCGACAGCCATCAGACCCTCCCACTGTTCTGCTCCAAGGATCCACGCGTCGACGCGAAACCGGTACGTGAAAGCCCCCCGGCACTAGAATCGGCCGGCGTGCCGCCCACGCGAAGTCCCCGGGTTTTCGTCTCCTACGCCGATGACTCCGGTGACCACACCGAAACCGTCCGGCTGTTCGCCGGGCGGCTGCGCGCCTCCGGCATCGATGCGCGGCTGGACCAGTGGGAGCGGGATCGGCGGCGGGACTGGCTCGACTGGACCATGGACCAGCTCGAGCACGGCGACTTCGTGCTCGCGATCGGCTCGCCCCGGTACAAACAGCTGGCCACCTCGGGCGGCGAATCTCCCGGCTACGACCGGTTCCAGCTCGTCATGCTGCGCGAACACCTGGCCCAGGACCGCGCGCAGTGGCTGGCCAAGATCCTCCCCGTCGTCCTGCCCGGGTGCTCCGCCGACGACCTGCCCGCGTTCCTCCAGCCCTACTCCGCCACCCGGTACGCGATCCCCGAGCAGTTCGACGAGTTGCTGCGGGTGCTGACCGGACAACCCCGCCGCGTCCAGCCGGAGCTGGGGCCGCTCGCCGATCGGCCGGACGGGCTGTCCCTGCTGAGCGCGGACCTGAGCCGGGTGCTCGTCGACGCCTCGGAGAGCCTCGCGGGCGCGGTCGGCGACCTGTGGCGGGGTGAGTCGCGGCGGCTCGGGCTCGACGACCCGCGTCCGCTGGTCACCCGGTGGCGCGCCGACAGCCGCGAGTTCGAGCGGATCGGGCCGTTCTTCCGCGATGACGTGCCGTCCCGGCGGCTGCTCCTGCTCGGGCCGCCGGGGTCCGGCAAGAGCGTGTCGGCGATCCGCCTGGTGACCGATCTGCTGGCCGGGTGGGCCCGGGGCGCGCCGGTGCCGGTGCTGGTCCCCGTCACCGGCTGGCACCCGGGCGAGCTGCACCCGTTCGACTGGCTCGCCCGCCGGCTGGCCCGCGACCACCGGCTCAGCGGGACCGTGCGCTGGGTCGACGGGCGACGGCTGACACTGGCGTCCGCGCTGCTCGAGGTGGGCCTGGTGCTGCCCGTCCTCGACGGCCTGGAGACCATCGCCGAAGACCTGCGGCCCGAGGCGATCGCGGCGCTCAACCGGCTGGGGTCGTCGGTTCCGCTGGTCGTCACCTGCGGCCTCGCCGAATACCGCGCCCTGGACGCGGCGGGCGTCGGGCTGACGCGCGCCACCCGGGCCGAACTCCGGCCGCTCGACCGGGACGACGTCGAGGACTACCTGGCCGAGACCGTCCCCCACGGCCGGTCCCGCTTGGCTCCGCTGTTCGCCCGCCTGCGCACCGAGCCCGCGCCGACGCCGCTCGTGGTGTGGCTGATCCGCGTGGTCCACCAGGACCCCGGCCGCGATCCCGGTGACCTGTGCGACCGGACGCGCTTCCCGGACCCGGACTCGATCGAGGCCCACCTGGTGCGGCACCTCGTCCCGGCGGTCTACCCGGACTACCCCGGGCACCGCCGCCACGGGGCCTTCGCCCGGGTGGACCACGGCACCGTGCGGCGCTGGCTGGCGCACCTCGCCGCGACCGGGACGGCGGACATCGCGTGGTGGCAGCTCGATCGTTCCCTCCCCTGGGTCGCCCCGGCCTGTCGCGTCGCGGCGGGCGCCACGCTCGGCTTCGGGCTGGTCAGCACGGCCGGTGTCCTCCCCGGGTCGGTGGCCGCCGCCGTGGTCGGGCTGGCCGCCGGCCACTCGCGGTACCTCGCGTACTTCAACGTCACCGATCTCGAAACCCCGCACCGGTTCGACAACTCGACGTCGAAGGTCCGCGCCGAATTGCGCGACTTCGCGAAACTGCTGGGGACTGCGCTGCTGTTCGTCGTCGGCGTGCTCGCGCTGCTGGTCGCCGGCCGGAGCGTCGCGACCGGACTCGTGCACACCGTGCGCGCGGCACTGGTGGTGACGGCTTCGGCGCTCGGCGGCGGGTTCCTGGCCTGGTGGTTCGGCCGCAAGCTGTGGCACCGGCAGCGCCGCGGCCGCGGCGACGGCCTGGTGGTGCTCGCCGATCTCGACCGCCCGACGAGTCCGGGCGCCACCCTCCGCGCCGACCGGAACGTGCTCCTGGCCGGCACCGGGACCATGCTGGCGATCGCGGTGATCTTCGCGGTGCTCGGCCTCGGCTACGCGGTCCGGATCGCGCTCGGTTACGCCGCCGCCTGGATGTTGCTCAGCGCGTACGCCAGGTTCACCACGGCCCGGCTCGTGCTCGCCGCGCGCGGCAAGCTCCCGTGGCGCCTGTTCGGGTTCCTGGACGACGCCCGCGACCGCGGCGTGCTCCGCCAGTACGGCGCGGTCCACCAGTTCCGCCACCGGCACCTGCAACGGCACTTGGGCGGCCCGGGATAGCGCTGAGGGACACGATCGGACAGGTCAGAAGGAGCACTGGATGGCCATGTCGTCGAAGCGCACGAAGGTCTTGGTGCCGTTGCCGTTGCCGTAGATGACCTGGAGGTAGATGTCGCCGGTGAACCCGCGCAGGTCGAGGCCGGTGATGAAGGCCTGGCGGTAGCCGCCGCCGGGGAACCAGGGGTAGGTCTCGGCGATGATGCGCCAGCCGTCGGGGTTCCAGATCTGGAGTCCGACCTGGGCGCCGGCCGGGGTGAGAGGGTTGAACCAGACGCCGACGGCGCAGTTGCCGCGGTTCCAGTTGGAGATGTTGACCGGGATGCGGTTGGCGGCCCAGCCGTTGCCGACGTAAAGCCAGCCGTCGTTGGCGCCGGAGCGGGCGACCCCGCCGTTGAGGTCGTAGCCGGCGACACCGTCCCCGGAACCGCCGCCCTGCCAGCGGGTCCAGGGGGTGGCCCCCTCGACGCTGTCCCACACTTGCACGATGCTCGCCTGCGCGGGCGTTGCGGTGGTCATCGAGACCGCCGACAGGAGCGCGGTGGCCAGGGCCAAAGCCTTTGCGGATCTTTTGACAAATCCGTATTTCACGGTGTTCGCCTTTCGCATCGAATGTCGCCGGGCGCCGGGGTGATTCGCGGATCCCGATTTCCTTTCCGGTAATCGATGCTGGCACAGGAAGTGCGGGCCGATAAGCGTCCGATCTTGCCCACTCGACCGTGGGTAAGATTGCCCATGCCTACTATTGTCGTGAGACCGGTGCCGTAGCCGCACAGCGTCCATCCAGGGTAGTGCGGTCGCCCCGGTGAAACCGTAGACTCGGCTTGGTGGGGGCGATCGCCGCGTCGGGCACGGGTGCCGGGCCGCGCGTGCTCGCGGACATTGTGGGAGCGCAGGTCGCGTGGTGGAATCTCGGTTTCGCGGTCCGGCGAGCCGTGGTGCGGGAAGCCCGCCGGGGAAAGCGGTTTCCCGAGCCGGACGTGTGGGACGTGTCCGCCGGCTGGGCACGGCAGTGGCTGGCGGCGCCGTGGTGGTGGCGGCTGGTTCGCAGTGTCGGCGCAACGGTCCTCGTCATCGTCGGCCTGACCGGGTTCGCCGCGGTGCTGGGTGAGGTGGACGGGATCACCGCACTGAGCGGTGCGGTGGCCGGGTGCCTGCCGTCGGCCGCCGGGTGGTCCTGGCGGCAGGCGCGCATCGCCAGGCTCCTCGCCGCACCGGACCTCGAGCTGCCGCTCGGTCCGCCGCCCGCGCGGAGCTTGGCCGTTCGCACGGTCCTGGTCCTGCTCGCGGCCGGTGCGGCGGTGAGCGCGACGATCATCGCCATCGCGAACGATCGGTCCGCCCGGTACGACTGCCCCCGGTTCGCCGTCGATGCGCCCGTACACGACTGGTGGCTGCACCGGGGCGGGCGCGTCGGGGTCGGCTGCCCGGCCGCCGACACCCGCTCGGCCGAAGCGGGCGTGCGCTACACGCCGTGGACTCCGGTCGTCGGCAACCGATTCGGGTGGAGTGAAGTGGTGTACGCCTTCCCGCCGGAGGAGCCGATCACCATGGCCGTACCGATCTTCAACGCCTGGATCGCCGCCGGCGGCCCGTCCGGCGTGCTCGGCCGGCCCACCGACGGCAACGTGGACGACACGACCATCGCCTACGTGAACTTCCATGGCGGCACCATCGTCCTGGCCGCCGACGGCGACCCGAAGGTCCACGTGGGACAGCAGTACTCCCGCCGGGCCCGCGACCTCGCCGGGCCCTGTGCGGCGCGCGATCGCCCGTGCATCACCATGGCTTACGCCGACGCCGACGGAATCCACGTCGGCTGGCAGTACGGTGCCGCGGACGCGTTCAACGTCACCTGGCAGCCGGCCGACGGAACGCCGTGGTCGGAACGGCACCGTGAGGTGGCCGGCTTCGAGGTCACCTTGCCCGACGTCCGGCCGGCGACGACGTACCTGGTCTCGATCCAGGCCTGTGAAAAGCACTTCTTGAGCCGGTCCGCCTGCACCTGGCCGCCCGACGAAGTTGCCGTCCGGGTCGGGTAGATGCCGACCGAACCCAGGCATCCGGCCCCCATGCTGCTGGTGCTCGGCCTGCGCTGGCTGGCGTTCGACTGGATGCTGGTGGTGGCGTTCGCCGGCGGCCAGATCCAGCGGCCGGTCGAGGCCGGCGTCGCCCTGATCGCCACCGGATGCTGGACGGCCTGGCTGACGATGGCCGCGGTGCGGCGGATGCGGCTCGTGCTCGCCGCCGATCTGGCCACGGCCGTGGCGTTGATCGTGGGGTACGGCCGGGTGTATCCGGCGCAGGCGGTGCTGACCGACCACCCGTCGTTCATGGGTGCGTATCCGGCCGCGGCGGTCGCGGCGTGGGGCGTCGTCCGGGGGATTCCGGGTGGCCTGGTCGCCGGAGCGGTGGTCGGGCTGAGCCTGCCGTTCGCTTACGCGGCCAATGAGGTCGCGTTCGCGCGGCTGTCGTTCCTGCAGCTGTTGACCGTGGTCGGCTGGGGCCTGTCGTACGTGCTGCTGGGTGGCGCGGTGGGCGTGGCCGCCGGTCAGCTCGACCACCTGCGCGAGCAGGCCATCCGGCACGGCGAGCGGACGGCGCGGCTGGCCGAACGGGAGCGCCTCGCCGCGCGGATCCACGACGACGTCCTGCAGAACCTGGGCCGGCTCCGGGCCCGGATCGGGGAACTGTCGGCCGCGCCGGCGCTGGCCGCCGTGGCCGAGGGGATCGCCCGGCAGGAGGCGGCGCTGCGCGGTCTGGCGCGCTCCGATCCCGACCCGGTTCCGGCCGGTGTCGTGTCGCTGCGCGAGGAGTTGGCCGAGCTCGCCGGACGGCGCGACGAGATCCCGGTCCGTCTGGTGGCGAGCGGCCCGGTCCGGTTGCCGGAGGCCGTGGCGGCCGACGTCGTCGCCGCGGTTGCGGAACTGCTGAGCAACGTCGTCAAACACGCACGGGCGCACCGGGTTTGGCTCACCGTGTTGCAGGATCGCAGCGATGTCACGGTGAGCGTCCGGGACGACGGCGTGGGGTTCGAGCCGGGCCGCGACACGAACGGGATCGGCCTGCGGCTGTCGGTCCGGGCTCGGGTGGAACGCCTCGGCGGGCAGGTCCGCATCCGCAGCCGCACCGGCCAGGGCACCGAAGTGGAACTGCGCATCCCCCGAGGGAGAGGTGAGCATGCCGGGAAACCCGGTCCGGTTGCTGGTCGTCGAGGATCACCCGATCACCCGTGACGGTGTCCGAACCGCACTCGAGCGCGATGGCCGGGTGACGGTCGTGGGTGAGGCCGCGGACGCGCCGGCCGCCTGCCGGCTGGCCGACCGGCTCCACCCCGACGTCGCGCTGGTCGATCTGCGGCTGGGCCCCGGGGCGGGCAGCGGCGTCGACGTCATCGGCTACCTGCGCGTCCACTGGCCCGATATCCGGATTCTCGTGCTTTCCCAAGGAGAACCCGCGGAGTTCCTGGCCGCGGTCCGCGCCGGGGCCCACGGCTGCGTCAGCAAGGCGACCACCGCCGCGGAGCTGACCGCGGCGGTGGCGGCCGTGCTCACCGGCCCGGTCCTGCCCGCCGACCTCGCCGCGCACCTGATCGGCGAACTGCACGAATCGTCCCGCCCGCTCACCACCCGGGAGCGGGATGTGCTGCGCTGCCTGGCCAAGGGCTACGACAACCGCGAGATCGCCGAGGAGCTGCAGATCGCCGTCCGCACGGTCAACCGCCACCTGGAGAACATCCGCGCCAAGCTCGGCCACCACCGCCGTTCCGTGCTCATCCGCGTCGCCCGCAACCACCACCCCTGACGCGTCAGGTGCCGATCACCTGGGCGTGGGCCAGCTCCGCGTAGGCCTCGTCGAGCTTCGCGACAGCCTGCTGGCGGAACACGGCTCCGCCACCGGTCCAGTCGTTCAGCGCGAGCTGGATGTACCCGACGCCGGCGGAGATGTCCTGTGCGGCGGCCTGCAGCCACGGCTCCGGCTGTGGCTTGACGGTACCGAGCTCGTCGATGAAGCCGACCCGCGCCGGGAACGGCCGGGCGCCCGGACTCGCTTGGGCGGCCTGGGTGAACTCGTCGAACGCCGCGGCCCGCAACTGGGCCCGCCGCACCGGGTCGGGGGTGCGTCCCGCACTGCTGAGCTCACCCAGCCCGAGCGCGATCCGCCGGCCCACGACCTCTTGCGGGTCGGGCAGCCAGTCGACCGCCAGGCCACACTGCGGGCAGCCGAGCTCCCAGTTCCAGTCGAGGTGCACCGGAACGCAGATCACCTGCCCCCGCCACTTGAAGCACCACGGCCCCTCGGAGCCGGCGGAGGCCGGTGCCGCCACGGCGACCGTGGCCAGCGCAGCCGCACTCAGCGCGATCAGTCCTCTGCGGATCCAGCTCATCTTGTTGCGTCTCATGGGTTCTCATGGTTCTGCCCGGTGACAGCGTCCGCAAGCGACCGGATTTTCCCATGCGCACATGGGTATTCTTACCCATTTCACCCCGGCTGCTCGACCGCCGGCACCTGACTCCCGTCCCGCAGTACTAGCGCCAGCGCATCAGGTAGGTAGGGCCGCTGTCGTCGTGGCGCGCATCGCGTTCGTCGAAACGCCATTGCGCGAACATCGTTCGCGCAATGGCGGGCGGTGTGGTGCGGCGAGCCTCCAGCAGCGATTCGAGCTCATTGAAGCGCGCGGGTTCACACGCCCCCGCATCCCATGCTTTCACGTGGAGACGCCAGGCTTCCTGTTCGAGGGCGAGACTCTCGTCGTCGATCGGCCAGACGGAGAACTCGTCACCGTCCTCGAAGAAGTTGTTCAGCCTGAGGAAGTAGTGCGGAACGCCGGAGATGTCGGCGACACCGGCTTGCGGGCCGTCGTAGCGCTCGTTTTCCACGTGAACGTGTTCGAAGCCGATGGAGATCAGCTGCTCCCGCGTGGTGTAGCCGCGGTCTTCCAACGGAACGATCGGGACGGGGTACTCGGTGAACCAGCCATCGGCACGGAAACCGAGCTGGCGGTACGCCGGCTCGCTCTCGGCGGACGCTCGCAGCGCCACCGTGTCGTATCCGGCGGCGCGAGCACTGTCCACCGCGGCCGAGGTCATGACGCCACCGAATCCCCGGCGCCGGAAAGCGGCCAAGGTGGAGATGTTGTAGATACCGGCGACCCCGGCGTGCAGGAAAACCTCGCCTGCGCTGACCGGCGCGCCGTGGTGGTAACCGAGTAGATAGTGCGCCGGGCAGTCCTCGGCGAGGGCTGACGAGGCCACACGATCGTAGAACTCGGCAACGGCGACGGCGGGCGGATTCCGGTTGGCGGCCAGGATCCGGGCGTAGTCGGCGAGTTCCTCGGGGGTACGGACCCGGCGGATTTCCAGATCCGGGAGCCGGTCCGCAACGGGGATGTCCGCGGCGGGGGCCCACATCGCAGCTTCCCTTCGCCCGGCCGTCAATTCGACGGAGCCGAACGGCAAATCCGCGGAATTCGGACCGGCCGACCAGGAGAAGGCACGGCCGGTCAAACGCAGCTTGAACACCGTGCGGTAGAGGCGGTCCTTCACCTCATCCGGCGCGAACCGAGCGTTCGCGACGATGTTGAAGGTGTCGGCACCGGTACTGGCATCGCCTTCGATACCGCTGTCGGCGATCACCAGATCGTCGGTTTCCGTGACAGTCATGCCCTCGGTATGGCGATGCAGATGACAGGCGTGTTCGACGACGTTCGCCTCGATGCGCTCCGTGAGCCCGGCGTACATGGGCTCACCGTACGGTCGTGGTCGGCCCCGGACCACTCAATTTGCCGACGGGCAGGACGCACCCCCGAGCCGCCGGCGGAGGGTGTCGAGTGCGGTGTCGAGGTCGGGTGCGGACTGTTCGAGTACGAAATCCGCGTCCAGCATCAGCAGGTTGAGGGCGAGCGCGGCCGGTGACTCGGCGGTGGCGTGCACGCGGCACCGATGCTCGTCCACCACCTCGACGGGGACGGCCGCCGGCACTCTGGCGATGATCTCGGCGGCGGGTGCGCCGACCAGGGCGACGGCGCGATGGCGGGCGAATGCGGAGTCGATGCCGTGCAGCACATCGGTGGCGGACGGGGCCTCACGCGGGGTGAACGTCGCGCCCTCCGGGCGTTTCACGGTCATCCGGTCGAGGCGGAACTGCCGCCAGTCGCCGCGGTCGGGGTCGAAAGCGACGAGGTACCACCGCCGCCCCACCTGGACGACGCGGTGCGGCTCCACCTCGCGGCGGGTCGCCTCGCCTTCGCGGGTCAGGTAGCCGAAGCGGACGCGGCGGTGGTCGCGGCAGGCGGCGGTGAGGAAGACCAGCAGGTCGGGGGCGACGCCGCCGGGGGCTGGGGCTGTCTGCGTGTAGTCGCGCATGGCCGCGACCCGTCCCCGCAGCCGGCCTGGCAGCACCTGTTCGAGTTTCACCAGTGCGGTCCCGGCAGCCTCGCCGAGGTCGGTGGTGCCGGCGCCGGTGGCCATCCGCAACGCGATGACGATGGCCACGGCCTCGTCGTCGTCGAGCTGCAGCGGGGGCAGCGCGGTTCCGGGGCGCAGCCGGTAGCCACCGGCCACCCCGGGGGCCGCTTCGACGGGGTAGCCGAGGTCACGCAGCTTCCGGATGTCGTAGCGCACCGTGCGGGGACTCGTGCCGAGCCGGTCGACCAGCTCCGCGCCGGTCCACGACGAGCGCGTCTGCAGTAGGGTCAGCAACGCCAGCAGGCGGGCAGCCGGGTTCGACATGTCTCCATGATGCGGTGGATCGCGGCAAGGATCTTGCCGCAATACCGGGCATCCTCCACCTCATGAACACGACCACCACGCCCAGCCCCAAGACCGTTCTCGTCACCGGCGCTACCGGCACGATCGGCCGCCACCTGGTCGGCGAACTGCTTGCCGCCGGGCACCGGGTGAGGGCCCTGACCCGCACCCCCGAGAAGGCCGGCCTGCCCGGGAAGGCGGAGCTGGTCGCCGGCGACCTGACCACGGCGCCGCCGGAGGGATTGTTCGACGGTGTCGACAGCGCGTTCGTCTTCCCGGTGGCGGGGGTGGCCGGATTCGTCAAGGCGGCCGCGGCCGCGGGCGTCGCGCACCTGGTGCTGCTCTCCTCGCTCGCCGCGGCGCTGGAACACGAGCGTGACCGCGGGTCGGCCAGCCAGGTGCACCACTCCGCGATCGAGGACGCCGTCCGCGACAGCGGCGCGAGCTGGACGATCCTGCGGCCCGGCACTTTCGCCGGCAACCTGCTGTCGTGGGCCCGGCCCATCCGCTACACCGGCGGAGTGACCGGCCCCTACCCGGCCTCCGCGCAGGCCCCGATCCACGAGGCCGACATCGCCGCCGTCGCCGCGGTAGCGCTGACCGAACCGGGACACGCCGGCCGGCACTACCCCATGACCGGCCCGCAGGCGCTGAGCCGGGTCGAGCAGCTCGACACGATCGGCACCGCCATCGGCCGGGAGCTGAGGTTCACCGAGAACACGCCGGACGAGTTCCGCGCCGAAATGCGTTCCTACGGCGTCGGCGAGGACATCATCTCGATGCTCCTCGACTACTGGTCGGACGCGGTCGAAACGCCCGACGTGGTGCGGCCGACCGTGGAGCAGGTGACCGGACGACCGGCCCGCACCCTCGCGGAGTGGGCGCGCGACCACGCGGCAGCCTTCGGCGCGTGAACTCTCCGGGTCAGTCCCAGTAGTTGAAGAGAACCTCGCCCAGATCGGCCGGGGTCAGCACCCGGAACGCCGGGAACTCCGCCAGGACGGCGACCAGTTCCGGAGCTTCCACGAACGTCAGCGGTCCCCAGGTGGTCGCCGTCCCGTCGATCGCGCGCGGCTCGGCGACCGCCACGACCTGCTCGGTCCGGTCGCGGGTGCTCACGATCGACCGGCGGTGGGTGCCGTAGTCGAGGACGCCTTGGTGGAAGTTCGGCGTGACACCGTCGGCGATCCGGAACCGATTTTCCGGCTCGCGACGTTCGCGGCTACTGCCTCGCGAGCACCCAGGGCATGAACTTCTCCGCCACCGCCCGGCTGAACGGCCGCACCAGTTCCTGCAGTTCGGCACACGCGGGTTCGCCGATGTGCGCATACGGCGCCACGCTGTTCTCGTCGGTCGCCTTCTCGAGTTCCGCCCGGCGCGCCGCACCCGTGGGCGTGAACGTCGGCTCGGCATCGTCGGTGAGCCAATCCCGCTCACGGAGGCCGTCGACGGCGCGGCTCCAGTCCTCTTCGGACCACGACCGGGAAGTACGCAGGGTTTCCGCCGGGACAGCACCGGAAGCAGCGTGGGTGACGAGCGCTTCGACGCCGCTCAGGCCCGCCGTCAGCAGGGCCGCGATGTGGGCGTCGCCGCGGTACTCGCGGAGCAGGGTCTGCGCGTGCCACAGGACCAGGTGCGGCTCGGTGGGCCACGGCAGGGCCGCGTGGGCGGCGTAGAGCGGGCGGCCGACGACGTCGTCGGCGACGGCCTCGGCGGCCTCGCGCAGCAGAGTGGCCGCCCGGTGCATCTCCGGAGAGCCGATCGCGTCGCCCAAGGCGCCACGCAGCGCCCGGTCCGCGGCGGCGTAGCGCGCGGCCAGGACGGCATCCGGCTCGGTGACGGCCCGGGCGGCGGAGATCGACTCCCGGACGAGGACGGGGTTGAAGTTGTAGAAGGTGGCGACCACGACCGGGGCCGGGACCGCACCCAGCGCCGCCGACCTCGACGCGAAGTAGCCCGCGCGGCCGGTCAGGCCGAGCTCCTGGTACGCCGCGGCGGCTTCCGGGGCGAAGTAGATCATGCCGTGGTAGGGCTCGATGAGTCGCCAGGTCCGGCGCGCCGCTTCGATCACGCGGCCAACATACCAGCCAGTCGGTACGGCGTGGGGCGTTCCGACCCGCCCGGCCGCGCGACCTACTCGGCCGTGCGGCCCACCTCGCTATGCGGCCCCGGCTCGCGGTGCAGCTCACCAGCCGTGCGACCCATCCCGCCGCCCGACCCACCCGGCCATGCGGCTCACGTCGCCTTGCGGCCCACCGGGCGTGCGACTCATCCCGCCGCGGCCCACGCGGCCGAGCTGCCCACCCGGCCATGCGACTCAACTCGCCATTCCGCCCAGCCGACTCTCTGGCCCCGCCATGCAGCCCACCTGGCAGCGCGACCCGTCCCTCCGTGCCGCGCATCCCGCCGCGCCGCCCACCTGGCCGCGCGGCGTACCAGCCGCGCGGCCCACCAGCCCTGCAACCCAGCCCGCCACGCAACCCACCCCGCCACGCCGCCCACCCAGCCGTGCCCGGCAGCCGGGCCGCGCTAGCATCCCGGCGGCGGCCGCGCCGATCGGGAGGCGAACATGGCGGACGAACGCGGCGTCGAAGCCGTCGAGCAGTGGTTTCGGCGGCGGGGCTTGCCCGCCGTCGTACGGGGGCGGCCCGCGCAGCTTCTGGTGCGCGTCGGGCCCGCCGTCGTGTTCGTCGCGGCCTGGCGGGTGCTCGCCGCCGTGCTGTCCGCTGTGGACGGCCGGACCGATGCGGACTTCGACCGGCTCATGGAAAACGACCTCTACGCCCTCGGCTACACCGGCCTGCTGCTGAGCCTGGTCGTCTTCCCGGCCCTCGGCTCGTGGCTCACCGCGCGGTGGGTGCGGCGCAAGCTGGTCGACCGCGGCGGAACCGTGCCCGCGGCGGTCATGGCGGCGGTGTTCGTGGTCGTCGTGCCCGTGGTCGACTGGATCGTCGACGGCGACTCGATGCCGCTCGGCTTCGGCACCCAGCTGGTGATCCTGGTCGGGCTGTTCGCGGCCGCCTTCGTCGGGGTCGGCTCGATCGTCGGCTGGGCACTGCGGGCCGCCTACCGGCAGACGCGGCTGCTCGGCGAGCTGACCAGCCGGGCGCTGCCGCTCCTGCTGCTGTTCACCGTCTTCGGGTTCTTCACCACCGAGATCTGGCAGGTCGGCGCCGCCCTGCCGCGGCAGCGGATGTGGCTGGTCGTCGGGCTGCTCGCCGTGGTCGCGGTGGTCTTTCTGCTCGCGGCGCTCAAGGACGAGGTCACCCGGCTGACCCAGTCGCGCACCGCGCCCGTCGGCCTCGACAAGCTGCGCGAAACGCCGCTGGCCGCCTTCCTCGCGGACGACGTCCCCGAACGGCTCCCGCTCACCAAGCTGGAACGGGCGAACATGATCCTCGTCCTGGTCCTGACCCAGGTGCTGCAGACGTTCGTGCTCGCCACCCTCGTGTTCGTCTTCTTCGTGATCTTCGGGATCGTCGCGGTGCAGCACGCGGTGATCAAGGCGTGGATCGGCCGCGACCCCGCCGGCGGCACGCTGTTCGGCATCCAGCTGCCGATCCCGCAGGAGCTGCTGCAGGTCTCGCTGTTCATCGCCGCGTTCTCCGGCCTGTACTTCGCCGCCTCGACGGTGACCGACGCCAAGTACCGCAACGCCTTCTTCGACCCGCTCGCCGACCACCTGGCGGTCAGCCTCGTCGCGCGCGACCTCTACCTCGGGCGGCTCCTCAAGCGGTAGCTCCCGGACCCGACGACCACGACGGTGGCCTTCTTCGCCACGTCGTACGTCACGCTCGAAACACCCGGGGCCCACCGCACCGGCTTGCCCGACTCGGTGACGCTGCCTCCGGGGATCACCACTTCGGCGGTGGTGCCGGCGGGCACGGTGACGTCCATCGTCAGCCCGTCACCGGTGACGCTCCAGGCGTTCGACAGCCGCCCGTAGACGGTGTCGATGGCGCCTTCGGCGTGGGTGAGCCCGCCGCCGAGGTGCGGCTCGATGACGCTCCGGCGGTAGCCGGCCTCCTTGATCCGGATGCCGCCGATGTACTGGTGCATCCAGTCGGCGACCGCCCCGTAGGCGTAGTGGTTGAACGAGTTCATGTCCACCGGCCCGAACGTGCCGTCGGGCTGGATCGAGTTCCAGCGTTCCCACACGGTGGTCGCGCCCTTGCCGATCTCGTACCCCCACGACGGGTAGTCCTTTTTGGACAGCAACGTGTAGGCGAGGTCGTCGCGGCCGATGTTCGTCAGGGCCGGCATCAGCCACGGCGTCCCGATGAACCCGGTCTTGAGGTGGTTGTCGCTCTGGGCGAGCTTTGCCACGTACTTCGCCCCCGCCTTGGCCTTCAGCGCCGGATCGGTGACGAGGTCCATGCCGAGCGCCAGGGCGTACCCGGTCTGCGAATTGCCCAGCACCGTCCCGTCCGCCGCCACATAGGCGCGGGTGAACGCGGCACGAACGTCGTTGTCCAGTTCGGTGTACTCGGCCGCTTCGGCGGTCCGGCCCACCGCGGCCGCCATCTCCGCCATCATCCGGACGTCCTGCGCCCAGATCGCGGTGCCGAGCACGCCCTGGTCCGACGGGTCGTCGAGGTTGAGCCAGTCGTTGGTGAAGAACGTCAGCCGCCCGGTCTCCAGGTTGTCCGGCCCGGCACTCGCGCGGGCGTAGGCGAAGAAGCGGCTCATCGCGTCGTAGTTGTCGCGCAGCACCTGAGCGTCGCCATAGGCGTGCCACAGGGCGTACGGCACGGTGATCAGCGCATCCTCCCAGCCGACACCGCTTTCGTCGAACGCACCGTTCGTCGACGGGACGACGGCCGGGATCGACCCGCCGCTCTTCTGCTCGTCACGGACGTCGGTCAGCCACTTCCCGAGGAAGGCCCGGGTGTCGCTGAGGTAGCTCGCCGTCGGCGCGAAGATGTTGATGTCACCGGTCCAGCCCAGCCGCTCGTCGCGGGCCGGGGTGTCGGTCGGAATCGAGAGGAAGTTGCCCCGCGCGCCCCAGGAAACGTTGCTGAGCAACTGGTTCAGCATGCCGTCGGACGTCCCCAGCGTGCCGGTGCGGCGCAGGTCCGAACCCCACACGACGCCCTGCACGTCCGCGGCGGCCGGCGGCGTGGCGAGGCCGGTGACCTCGAGGTAGCGGAAACCGTGCTGGGTGAAGGTCGGCTGGTAGGTGATCGTGCCGTCCTTCGCGAACCGGTAGTGGTCCGTAGCGGTCGCCGCCCGCAGGTTCGCCACGTACATCGTGCCGTCCGGGTTGAGCACCTCGGCGTGCCGGAGCTTGGCCGTCTCCCCCGCCTTGCCGGTGAGCTTCACCCGGGCGACGCCGACCATGTTCTGGCCGAGGTCGTACACGGTCACCCCCGGCGCCGGGTGGCTGACCGCTTTCGTGGCGAGGACCTGGGTTTCCCGCACCGGTTCGTCCGGCTGCGGCGACAGCTTCGCCGTGTCCGAGGGTCGCGTGACGACCGGCGCCCACGCCGAGTCGTCGAACCCGGCGGCTGCCCAGCCGGGCTGTTCGAGCCGGGCGTCGTAGGTCTCGCCGAGCTGGTTGTCGGTCGCCGCGAACGGGCCGGTGCTCCACTTCCAGCCCGGTGCCGTGTCGACCCACTGCACGCCGCCGTCGGCGTAGGTGATCTTCAACCGGGCGACGAGCGCCAGGTCGGTCCCGTACTGGCCCTTGCCGGCGAGCCCGATCTTCCCGGCCCACCAGCCGTCGCCGAGCGCGGCCCCGAACCCGTTCGCGCCCGCCCGGACCAGCTCGGTGACGTCGTAGGTCTGGGACTGGATCCGCTTGGCGTACTCGGTGTAGCCCGGCGCGAGGTACTGGTCGCCGACCTTGCGGCCGTTGAGCGTGAGCTGGTAGACGCCGTGCGCCGACGCGTACACGCGGGCCTGGGCCACGCGCTTGCCGGGCGTGGTCGAGAACGACGTCCGCAGCAGCGGTGCGAAGGCGTCGCGGCCGGCGAACAGGGCGTCGGTGCCGCCCGCGACCGTCAGTGCTCCGTTGTCGATGCTGCCGCCGGTGAACGGGTTGGGCACGGCGAATTCGGGGTTCGCCAGCACGGTGCCGTCCGGTTTGGTGACGGCGAACTTCGTGACGGTGGCCGATTCCGTGTCGTAGGTGCGCAGGCCGGCCCGCCCGCTCGGGAATCCGGTGGCTGTACGGGTATCGACGAGGACACCGTCCAAAGTGGTCCGGATGGTGGTGCCGTCAACGGTGTAGGCCACGGTGTGCGTCCCGGCCAGCAGGCCGGCCCGGGTGAACCCGAACGGCCGCAGGTCCACTTCGGCCAGCACCGAGTAGCCGCCGTTGACGCGCAGGTGCGGACGCAGCAGCGGCACGGACGTCGCGGAGTCGCCGACGTTGAGCTGCCACATGTAGGCGTTGTCGACATCCCGGGCACGGAGAAAGGTGCCGAAGGCCAGGTTGTTCAGCCGGAAGTCCTCGGTGACGGTGTAGTCGGTCCACTGGTCGTACGACGGCGCCGGTTTGCCGATCCAGGCCGCGGAGCCCCAGTCGGCCGCGGTGAGCAGCCCGGTCTCGAACCACGCGGGCCCGCTCCAGCGACTGGGCGCACCCTGGTCGTCCCAGCTGCGGACGCGCCAGAAGTACCGGACGCCGGAGGCGAGGTCCGGCCCGCCGTAGGCGACGTCGACCTGCTGCGCCGACTCGACCCGGCCGGAGCGCCAGACATCGGCGGCTCCCGGCGTCCGGCCGACCTCGAGCTCGTAGGCGGTTTGGGTGACGGCCCGACGCGGCGAGGAGATCTGCCAGCCGAAGACGGGGTCCGCTCCGGGAATCCCGAGCGGGTTGGTCCGGCCGTTCGTGGTGAGCCCGTCGGGGGTGGCCGCGGTCGCCGCGGTGGCTTCGGTGCCGGGCAGCAGACCGAGCACCATGAGGACGATGGCCAGCAGACTTTCGGCCGTACGAGGGGCTTTCTTGCGGCGCTGCCGTCCGGCCACATCGACTCCCGGAGACTTGAAACGATTCAATCGAGCGGAACTCCGGTGAGAGTAGGTGACCGCGGTCACGGTCGTCAACCGTCGGCGCTCACCACGTGACGGGCAGCTGCCGCACGCCGTGGACGGTGCTGTCGCCCCGCATCGGGACTTCCCCGGCGTGAACCGCCAAGCGGAGCGAAGGGAACCGGCGGAACAGGGTCTGGAACGCGACGCGCAGTTCCGCCCGGCCGAGGTGGCGGCCGGGGCACTGGTGGACGCCGTACCCGAAGGCCAGGTGGCCGGTGGCCGGGCGGGCAAGGTCGAAGGCGTCCGGGTCGGCGAACCGCGCCGGGTCGCGGTTCGCGGCCGGCAGGGACACCGTCACCGTGTCGCCCGCCGCGACCAGCCGGCCGGCCATCTCCACATCGGACAGTGCGGTCCGGGTGGTGCCGAACTGGGCAATCGTCAAGTACCGCAGCAGTTCCTCGACGACTGCGGCGAGCGCGGCCGGCCCGGCGAGCACCGCGGACGGCCGGCCGAGGTGGGTCACCAGGGCGAACGTGCCCAGTGCCACCATGCTCGCCGGGGTGTCGTGACCGGCCGCGAGCAACGAGAAACCCACGCCCGCCACCTCCGGGTCCGAAAGTCCGGTGCCGGCGACGAGGTGCCCCAGCACGTCGTCGGACGGCCGCGCGCGCTTGGCCGCGACGAGTTCGTGCAGGTACCCGTAGATGCCGGTGAACGACTCGGCGATCTGCTCGGCGGTGCCCTGCTGGCGGAACAGCAGGGCCGAATCGTGGCCGACCTGCTCCCGGTCGGCATCGGGGACACCGACCACTTCGCACAGCACCCGCAACGCGAAGGGCACGGCGAAATCCTCCAGCAGGTCGGCGGGCGGGCCGGCGTCGCGCATCCGGTTCACGAGCTCGTCGGCGATGTCCCGGATCCGCGGCACGCGCAGCCGGGCCTGCCGCGCCGAGAAGAAGGGCGCCAGCAGCCGACGGTAACGGCGGTGCTCCTCGGCGTGCAGGCCGCCGAACATCCCGGGCAGCGCCGGGGGCGGCGGCTCACGCGGGACCAGCGGCCGCGGGATCACCGCGCGCCGCAGCTCCTGGGCCGCGCTGAACCGCGGGTCGGCCAGGATCGCGCAGGCCAGGGCGTGGCTGGTGACCAGCCAGCCGAGGTGACCGCCGGGGTAGCTCATCCGGCTCAGCGGCTCCTCCTGCCGCAGCTGCGCCAGCCGGGCGGGTGGAGCGAACGGGCCGTGGTCGCGGCGGGTCGGCAGGGGCTCGGCGGGGCGGCTCACCCCGCCTCCCGCAGCCGGATCGCCGCCCGGCCGCGCGGGCCGGGGACCACCAGGTTGCCGGAGGTCACCACCATGAACTTCTCCAGCCCAGCGACGATCACACTGACGACCGCGACGCCGTTGTCCGCGCGGAACAGCTCCCGCACCCACGGCCGGTAGCCGCGTCCGGTGAGGATGCCGGCGAGCCGCGTGAGGTGCTGTTCCGGGCCGCCGGGCGCCGCGGTGTCGACGAAGCGGACCGAGTGCGCCCGCGTCAGCGCTTCGCCGAAATCCATCACGCCGCAGGCGAAGAACGGCGGATACTCGCGCAGGTGCTCCGGCAGCGGCGGTTCGGGGACGCCGAAAGCCTCGTCCGTCGCGACGCACTGCAGGATTTCGTTGAGCGCCCTCGTGACGGCGTGCCGGCGCGACAGCGAGGCACCGCAGCCGAACCGGTGCGCCGGCACGCCCGCTTCGGGAGCCGAGTAGGCCATGACGCTCGGCACGCCGAGGTCGGTGGTCATCTCGATCAGGGTGAAGGGCTTGCCCACTCGGTCCTCGGCGTAGCCGGCGAGTTCGGCGAGCTCCTCCGGCAGCGAGTCCCGGGCGATCACCGCGGGGGCCGGCGAGCCGGGCGCGAGGAACGTCCGCAGCAGAAGCAACGACCAGGCGTCGCGCTCGATCGCCTCGTTCAGCGCGTGGACCACGGCCTCCGCCTCGCTCGAACCGGCCGCGCAGCCGCTGTTGGTCGCGTAGCGCTCGACGACCGCGTAGTCGTAGCCGTCGCCGAGCTCCTCCCGCAACTCCTCGTGGTCGTCCAGCAGGTAGTCGGGGCAGCTCAGGTACACGGGCACCGAGGTGGTCCGCGCGCCCGCGAGGTCACGGTAGGTGCGGCACGCCAGCAGGTCGTCGGCGGTGTCGGCGAGGACCGCCACCCCCGGATCGCCGCGCAGCGCACCACCGGCCACCTCGTGCGAGGAGCGCAGCTCGACCGTTTCCGGGAGCACGAACCGCGGACCGCTGACGTGGTGCTCCAGCGACTCGAACACCGCGCCCGCTCGGGCCGAGTCCCCGGGCCCCTTGCCGAAGCCGTTGGCCAGGTGACGGCCATCGGCGCTCAGCGCGCACTTCCACGCACCGGGCGCGCCGCCGAGATCGGTCAGCTCGGCAGCCCAGCCCCGGTTCCGGATGGCCCGTAGGCCGTGGTCGATCGCCGCGTCGAGCGCCAGCCCGCGCTCGCCCGCCTGCGGCAGCTCACGAACTTTTCCCATGCTCACACACCCCTTGGCTGACAACGAATCGGAAGGAGCCGGGCGCTGTGTCACGGGCTCCGTCCGCTACACAGCGCCCGGCGGCCGGACTACTCGCCGGCGGTCACCAGGACCTCCGCCTCGACGTCGAGGCTCGGCGCGTTGAGCACCATCTCCTCGATGACCGCCTGCTCGCGGGCGGTCGCGTCTTCCTGGGAGTAGTAGAAGTTGTAGATGATGAAGTCACCCATCGCCGGATTCCTTTCGCTCTAGCCGGTTTTCAGTTGTCCGCCACCATCAGCCAGTAGGTGCCCAGGATCTGCGGGCACCGCCAGTGATCCCACTGATAGGTGTTCCACCCGTCGAAGCCGGCCCAGTAGCAGTCGTCGTAGGTGGCGTAGATGTTCTGCAGCCGCCACTCCAGATCCTGCTGCGCGGCCGGCGCCTCGACCGGTCTGCCGGCCGTCGCGGCCGAGGCCGGCGTCGCCAGCCCGGCCCCCAGTGCGAGCGTCAGCGCGCAGAACGCGACGCCCACCGCTCTCCTTGCCTTGTGCATCGGATTTCCCTCCCTTGCAACCCCGCTGCGGCGCTCAGTTGCCGCAGCGGCTGACCCATTTACTGGAGGCGATGTTGTTGAACAGGCTCTCCCAGTAGCCGCGCTTGCCCGGTCCCCAGCTGAAGATCCACTGGCCGGAGCTCAACGGGAACCACGTGTCGCCGCGGCCGATGCACGCCCACGCCCCGGCGTAGCCCGCTCCCCAGTAGAGGTTGACCTTGTCGTAGGTCTGCTGGAAGCCGTTGTTGACCACGGCGTTGACGTTGTTCGTGCAGTCACCCCAGCTCGGCGCGTCCAGGCTCCACCGGCAATGGGTGCCCGGCTCGGTGTAGGCGTAGACGTACCCGTCCGCGTCCGAGGCCGTCGGCGGAGCGGCCGCCGCGCCCGCCGGCAGGGCGGTGGCGAAGGAGAGCGCCACCACCAGAGTCAGCAGGCCGGTAATACGATTCCTCCACACGATCGATCCCTTCTCTTTCGGTTCCGGTTTCTCAACCCTGTGAGTTCGCCCGCACGGCACGAGCGCGCGGCAGGCCGGCGAGCTGCAGCCGGAGTTTCGTTTCCAGTTCCGTCCGGTATTGCGCGCGGACGCCGTCCTGGCACGTCCGGTCCAGTTCGCGGGCAGTGGCGGCCAGCCCGGTGCGCGCCGCGCAGGTGGCCTCCGCGACGGCGGTGCGGATCTCCCCGTCCCCCGGCGTCCGGCCGGCGGCCTCCCGCGCCGCCGCCGGCGACTCGTACGGGAAACCCGCCTCCCGCATGCACCCGCTCCACCGGGTGACGCCCGCGGTGAACGCCGGATCCGCCACGACCTCGCCCTGCCACAGGCCGGGCAGGAGCTCGGTGACCTTGTCCACCCGGTACCACGTCGCGAGGTCTCCGTAGAGCTCCTGCCACGCCCGCGAGGTACAGCCGTTGTCGTACCTCGCCAGCCGCCCGCCGACCGGCAGGACCGCCTCGACCCGGCCGGGACCAGTCCCGTTGAGCGCGGCCAGCGCCGCTTTCCGGCGGTCGGCGGGCAGGCCGGCGAAGTACGCCTTGTTCGGGTCCGCCGCCGCTTCGGCATCGGCGATGCGCCGCAGATCGGTGCCGTAGCCGTGCTCGCTCGCCCAGCCGACGTCGTCGACCACGTACGGGAACGGCTCCGGCTGCGGCCGCCGGTCGGAGGGCGTGACCTGAATCCGGAAACCGTGCCGCGCCATGCAGTCACGGACGAGCACCTGCTCCGCGTCGTACAGCAGCGCTTCTTCGGATCCGGTCAGCGGGCGAAGCCCGGGTTCGCCCGCGCACCCGGCGGCGAGCAGCAGGCACCCGGCGGCGAGCACCGCCGTCCCGATGGCCCGCTTCAGCACGAATAGCCGTTCAAGGTCACCGTCTGGTCGTCGGTGATCTTGTACCAGCCTGGGTCGTACCAGGTGATCCAGCCGTTGGTCGTCGCCTGGCAGCCGGTCTCGACGAAGAAGTAGTCGACATCGATCCCGTCGTTCCAGCGGCCGCCCTTCTTCGTCCCCGGCGCAACCCAGGCGTAGTCGAAGCCCGAGTCGTCGTCGGCCCACGCCACGTACACGGCGTGGTTGGTCCGGTTGTCGAGCGCGCCGCAGACCAGCCCCAGGAAGCACCCTCCCGGCGCCTGAGCCGCGGCCGTGTCCGGCCCGGCGGCGTTGGCGGTGGCGGTGGTCGATCCCGCCAGCACCAGCGCCGCGGTCGTGACGAGCACCTTGCCCACGAACGTCATGTCTCCCCCTCGGTGCGCTTCCCTTGCGACCTCCAGCCCTACCGGCGCGGGGTTGTTCACGGTCGGGGGTCCGCGCTCAAGAAAGAACCGGTGAAGATTGACGAACGCCTGACCAGGCAAGACGCTTCCGCCCGTGGGTAGCAGGGTTCGCCGGAGCCCACCTGGGCCGGGTCGGGCCCGGCTGGGTCAGACTGGGCCAGGCTTGGGCCGGGCCGGGCCGGCTGGGTCGGGCCGGCTGGGTCGGGCCAGGCTGGGTCGGGCCGCGCCGGATCAGGCCGCGCCGGGCTGGCTCAGACTGGGCCAGGCCTCGCCAAGCCGGGCCGGATCACGCCGAGCCGGCCCAGTCGGGGCTGGGCCGGATCAGGCCGACCGCACCAGCCGATCCACCCCGGGCCGCGTCGCGTCACGCCGGGCTTCGCCGGGTCAGGCCGGGCCGGGCCGGGCCGCGCCGGGCTGGCTCAGACTGGGCCAGGCCTCGCCAAGCCAGGCCGGACCACTCCGAGCCAAGCCGGGCCGCGCCAAGCCAGGCCGGACCACTCCGAGCCAAGCCGGGCCGCGCCAAGCCGGGCCGGACCAGGTCGAGCCGGACCGCGCCGGGTCAGGCCGCGCCGGGCTGGCTCAGACTGGGCCAGGCCTCGCCAAGCCGGGCCGGACCACTCCGAGCCAAGCCGGGCCGCGCCAAGCCGGGCCGCGCCAAGCCGGGCCGGACCAGGTCGAGCCGGACCGCGCCGGGTCAGGCCGCGCCGGGCTGGCTCAGACTGGGCCAGGCCTC
>NZ_JBSFNC010000054.1:0-55176 GCF_053586895.1 Amycolatopsis sp. NPDC003731
CCCGCTACGTCACGCTCGTGCTGGCCTCCGCGCGGCGCGAAGGCGCCACCGTCCGGCTGCGCGTCACGTGTGCGGGACACCCGCCACCGCTGATCATGCTGTTCGACGAGCCGACCTCGGCGCTGGACCCGGAAATGGTCCAGGAGGTCCTCGACGTGATGACGGGCCTGGCCAAGGACGGCATGACGATGCTCGTCGTCACCCACGAGATGGGCTTCGCCCGGCGGGCAGCCGATCGGGTGATCTTCATGGCCGACGGCGAGATCGTCGAGGACACGACGCCGGAAGAGTTCTTCACCGCGCCGAAGAGCGAGCGCGCGAAGGACTTCCTCGGCAAGATCCTGACCCACTGAGAACAAACGTTCCGCGGCGCCGTCGGCGTCCGGGTGACGACACACAGGAGAGATTCACATGAGGATCCGCACCCTCGCGGTGGGACTGCTCGCCGGTGGCCTGGCGCTGACCACGCTGACCGCCTGTGGCAAGGAAGGCACGCCGACCTCGCCGGGTTCCGGTGACCAGAGCGGCACGAACGCCCCCGCGGCGCTGAGCTACCCGGTCGCGCAGGGCGTCGACCTGGCCGGCTCGCCGGTGTACGCCAAGATGAAGTCGGCGGGCGCACTGACCGTCGGCGCCAAGGACGACCAGCCGGGCCTCGGCCAGAAGGACCCGACGACGGGCAAGTTCGGCGGCTTCGACATCGAGATCGCGAAGCTCGTCTCGGCCGGCCTCGGCTTCGACCCGGAGAAGATCACCTTCCGCACGGTCGACTCCGGCGCGCGTGAGCAGACGATCGCGAACGGCGACGTGAACTACTACGTCGGCACCTACTCGATCACCGACAAGCGTAAGGCGCTGGTCTCCTTCGCCGGCCCGTACTTCGTCGCCGGCCAGGACCTGCTCGTCCGCAAGGACGACACCTCGATCACCGGCCCGGAGACCCTCAAGGGCAAGAAGGTCTGCTCGGTCACCGGCTCGACCCCGATCCAGAAGGTCCGGCAGCAGAACCTGACCGAGCCGGGCAACATCGTCGAGTTCCAGAAGTACTCGCAGTGCGTCGAGAAGCTGCAGTCGAAGGACGTCGACGCGGTCACGACCGACGACGCGATCCTCAAGGGCTACGCGGCCCAGGAGCCGGACACCCTGAAGGTCGTCGGCAAGACGTTCTCGACCGAGAAGTACGGCATCGGCCTCAACAAGGACGACAAGGTGCTGCGCGACAAGGTCAACGAGATCCTGCAGAAGGCGCTGGACGACGGCACCTGGCAGAAGATCTACGACGCCACCCTCGGCAAGTCGGGCTCGACCGCGACCAAGCCGACCCTCGAGAAGTACTGACGTGACACCGGGGCCGGTGGATCGGGTTTCCCGGTTCACCGGCCCTCTCACATCCACTCCTTGACCACGGACGCGGGGAAGGCTCCATGGACGTCCTGCTCAACAACCTGGACCTGTTCGGTCCGTTCTTCCTGCGCACGATCGAACTGTTCGTGCTCTCCGCCGTCGGCAGCCTGATCTGGGGCACGATCCTGGCGATGCTGCGGGTGAGCCCGGTCCCCGTCTTCCGCGCCGTCGGCGCGGCGTACGTGACGATCGCCCGGAACACGCCGCTCACCCTGGTGTTCGCGTTCTTCGTGTTCGCCTACCCGCTGCTCGACATCGTCAAGCTCGACTACTTCCCGGCCGCGGTGACGGCGCTGACCGTGTACACCTCGGCGTTCATCTGCGAGGTCGTGCGCTCGGGCATCAACACCGTGCCGGTCGGCCAGGCCGAGGCGGGCCGGGCGCTGGGGCTGACCTTCGGCCAGATCCTCGGCCAGGTCGTGCTGCCGCAGGCGCTGCGCTCGGTCGTGCCGCCGCTGATCAGCACCTTGATCGCGCTGCTGAAGAACACCACCATCGCGGCCGGTTTCTCCGTCGCCGAGGCCGGCGCGATCCGCCAGTACCTGTCCGAACGCGGGGAGAACCAGCTGATCGGCCTGCTGTGGGTCGCGCTCGGCTTCATCATCCTGGTCGCCGTGCTGTCGTTCGTCCAACGCAGCCTGGAGAAGCGCTGGAGCGTGGCCCGATGAGGGAGTTTGCGACCGAATCATTCAACACTGCGCTTGCGGCTCAGGCCGCACCGAGCGTCAGCGAGGTGTGCGCATGAGCAACGTCCTGTTCGACGTCCCGGGGCCGAAGGCCCGGCTCCGGTACCGCACGTACGCGGTGATCGGCACGCTCGTGGTCCTCGCCTTCGTCGGCTACATCGGCTGGCGGTTCTACGACAGCGGCCAGTTCACCGCCCGCAAGTGGGAGTGGCTGCAGTACGCGCAGGTGCAGCGCGACCTGGCCGACGCGGTGCTCGCGACGGTCGAGGCGTTCGCCGCCGCCGCGGTGCTCGCGGTGATCTTCGGCGCGATCTTCGCGGCGGGCCGGCTGTCCGACCACGTGTGGATCCGCCGGGTCTCCGGGTTCGTCGTCGAGTTCTTCCGCGCCATCCCGGCGCTGATCCTGATGTTCCTGTTCTACTTCGGCCTGCCGACGCTGGGCGTGCCGATGACGCCGTTCCTCGGCGTGGTGTTCGGCCTGACGCTGTACAACGGCTCGGTGCTCGCGGAGGTCTTCCGCGCCGGCATCCAATCGCTGCCGAAGGGCCAGAGCGAAGCCGCGTACGCGCTGGGCATGCGCAAGACGCAGGTGATGTTCCTGGTGCTGCTGCCGCAGGCGATCCGGGCGATGCTGCCGACGATCATCAGCCAGCTGGTCGTGCTGCTGAAGGACACCGCGCTCGGGTTCATCATCACCTACCAGGAGCTGCTGTACTACGCGCGCTACATCGGTTCGCAGGGCGCGTTCGGGCGGCCGATCGTGCCGTCGACGATCGTGGCGACCGCCATCTACGTCGTGATGTGCCTGCTGCTGACGGCGCTGGCGACGTACCTGGAGCGACGCAACCGCCGCAATAAGAAGGTCGTGGCCGCACCGCCCGCCGCGACCGAAAACCTGGCGGCCGCGTCGGCCTGAGTCACCCGTTCGAGGCCCCCGGGACCTGTCCCGGGGGCCTTGTCGTGTCCGGAGGTGTCCCCTAGCGTCGGGCGCATGGGTGTCGCACTGGTGACCGGCAGTTCCCGGGGTCTCGGCCGCGTGATCGCTCGCCGGCTGGCCAGAGACGGGTTCGCCGTCGCGGTCAACGGCCGCCACGACAACGCCGACCTGAAGACGGCCGCGGAAGGCATCCTCGCCGAAGGGGGCCGCGCGGCGGCGTTCGCCGCGGACGTGACGGACCGGCGCCAGGCCGGCGAGCTGGTCGACGCGGTCACGGCGGTGCTCGGCCCGATCGGCGTGCTGGTGCTCAACGCGACCGGACCGCAGCCGGAAGCGCCGGTGTCCGCGGTCGACTGGCCGGATCACCTGGCCCAGCTGGACTTCTTCGTCCGGTCGCCGGTGCTGCTGGGCCACGCGGTGCTGCCGGGGATGCGGGCCCGCGGTCACGGCCGCATCGTGTACGTCGACTCGGAGGTGGCGGACCGCCCGCCACCCGGCCGCTCGGCGTACGCGACGGCCAAGAGCGCCCAGCTCGGCCTGGTCCGGGCGTGGGCCCGCGAGCTGGCCCCGGACGGCATCACGGTCAACACGGTGGCGCCCGGGTTCATCCCGGTGGAGCGGCACGCGGAGGTCCCGGAAGCCGAGCGCGAGCAGTACCGGGCTTCGGTCCCCGCGGGGCGCCTGGGCACGCCGGAGGAGGTGGCCGCCGCGGTGAGCTTCTTCGCTTCGGAGGAAGCCGGCTTCATCACCGGGCAACGCCTGCTCGTCGACGGCGGCCGCTCGCTCGGTTAGTCCGGGACCAGCGCGAGGATCCCGTCCGTGTCTCGGGCGAGGAAGTCGCCGAACGGGGCCAGTTCTCCGGGCTCGAAATGCCGGCGCGCGATCTCGGGCCGCAACACCATCAGTTCCGGGGTGATCGTCACCGGGGTCGGGCCGCCGGTCACGATGTCGTCGAGGTCGGTGTCCAGCGACGGCCCCCAGCGGTCGACGACCAGGCCGACCGCGGCCGGCCCGGTCGCCCGGAACTCGGCCAGGATCCGGCGGATCACCGTGTCCTGTCCCTTCCGGTGGACCGGACCGCCGAAGCCGTCGAGCCCGTAGTCCTCGACGACCACGCCGTCACCGGCCTGTCTCACCGTGCAGACCACGTCGGCGTCTTCGTCGTCGGTCAGCCAGTACTGGAAGGTGAACTGCTTCTCCCCCAGCCCGGCCATGGCGGCGAGCAGGCCGGCACGGTCCATCTCGACCTGCTCGCCGATGGTCTCGCCCTCGCCGCTGATCGCGGTGATCCGGCCGGTGCGGGGATGGCTCAGTACCATCCCCGCCGCCGCCAGCGAGTCGACCCGCCGGTGCACCTGTTCCGGTGTCCAGTCCCGCCGGTACAGGCGCACGAATCCGTCGGACATTCCTGCCTACTTCGGGAAAAGGATGACGTTGCCGTCGCCGAGCCACTTCTTGGCGAGGTCGAGCGCCGCCTGCGGCGTGCCCTCCTCAAAGTACGCCAGGGCCCGCACGCCCGCCTGGTCGGCGCCCCACCTGAGGACCTTCATCTGGCTGCCCAGCTTGGTGGTGTCCAGCGCCTTGCCCGGCCCGCCGACCGCGATGTACTCACCGTTCGGACCGAACACGTCCACGCCGGTCTTGCCGACACCCGGCTGCACGATCGTGAAGTCCTGGCCGTCGTTGGTGAGCTCCTTGGTGCGCCGGCCGCCGACGATGTCCGCGACCTTCACCTCGCGCGCGTCGCCGATCTTGTTGCCCGGGTTCTCGGCGAGGTTCTTGATGTCGTCGGCCATGCCCTCCATGCCGTGCATGGCCATGGCCAGGCCACCGATCATCTCGGCGATCCCGGCGTAGACCGCCGGGCCCGAGGTGAAGATGCACGCGATCGCCCCGACGAGCGCGCCGCCGATGCCGCCGGGCACCGCGCCGATGCCGGCGAACGCGGCGCCACCACCGGCGCCGATCGCCGCACCCGCACCGACCTCTTCGGCGCACGCCGCGATCGCGCCGCCGGCGACCGACGCGCCGCCGAGCGCGGCTCCGACGCCGCCGGCGACCTCGGCCAGGTGCTGGATGAGCGCGAGCAGCTCGCCCGCGTGGTCGCGCACGTAGTCGAGGGTGGCGCCGGCCATCGTGTCGATCATGGACAGCAGCTGGTTCGCCGTGTCCAGGAGCCCTTGCAGCTCCGGGTGGTCCTGGATGACCTGCGCGACCGCGTCCCGGACCTGCTGGACGGTGCCGCGCATGTCCATGACCTGCTGCTTGGCGTTTTCCTCGGACTGCTTGACGTTGACGGCGTTGTACGCGTCCGCGGCCGCCTGGCTGGCTTCCAGCACGTCCTTGCCCGCCGCGTCGGCGTCGGCCTGCGCCCGGGCCGCCGCCTCGCGGGCCTCCGCGGCGTACTGGTTGGCCAGCGCGGCCGACTGCGCCGCCTGGGCCGCCGAGCGCTGCGCGGACTGCGCCGCCGCCTGCGCGTTCGACGCCGCCCACCGGGCGGTCTCGGCCGACTGCGCCGCCTGGGCGGCGGACTTCTCGGCCTGGTCGGCGGAGGCCTTGGCGGCTTCGGCGTGCTGCTGTGCCTCGGCCGCGGAGTCCTTCGCCGCCTGGGCCGCCGCGGCGGCTTCGGCGGCCGAACCGGCGGCGTTGGCCGCGTACTCGGCGGCCAGGGCGGCCTGCTGGTGGGCCAGGGCCGCGGCTTCCTTCGCGTTGGCGACGTAGCCGTTGATCTGGGCGACGTGCTGCGCGGCGTCGGCGTCCCGCCACGCGGCGCTGTACTGCCCGGACTGCAGGAACTGGCGGACGTAGGTCCACGGCCCCGACAGCGCGGCGTTGGCCGCGGCCTTCACCTCCGGGCCGCCCTTGTCCAGGATCTTCTGGACGGCGATCCGGTCGTCGTTCTTGGCCGCGGTGTACTGCCCGGTCTTCAGGAACGCGGCGACGTCGGCCGGGGTCCCCGAGAGCGCGCGGTTGGCCGCGTCCTTGGTGGCCGGCCCGCCGAGCGAGGAGATGCGCTGCGCTTCGAGCCGGTCGTTGGTCACCTTGCCCTGGTAGTCGCGGGTCGTCAGGAACTGCTTGACCTGGTCGTGGCTGCCCGCGGCGGCGGTGCCGGCCGCGGCGCGCTGGGCCGGCACCAGGGAGGCGCCGCCCACGATGCTGAGGCTGAGCCGGTCGTCCTGCTCCAGTGCCCCGTTCAGGCCACTTTGGACGAAGGCGGTCAGTTCGGCGTCCGTGCCCGCGAGCGCGGTGCTCGCCGCGGCGAACAGCTTCGGGCCGCCGGTGTGCATCAGCTCGGCGGCCAGTTTCCGGCCGCTGGCGATCGCCGTCGCCGGCGGGGCCGCCGGATCCTTGGCCGCGGCCAGCAGGGTCGCTGCCTGCTGGCTCAGCTGCTCGGGCTGGCCGGCGCTCCAGTGCGCCGCCACCGTCCGGGAGTCCTCGGCCTGCTTGGCGTCCTGCGCGTCGCGCATGGCCTGGGACTGCTGCTGGGCGAGCCGCTCCGCGTCGGCGCGGCGGGCCAGGCTCGCGGTGTTCTCGGCCTGGTCGGCGGCCCCCTGCGCGGCGTCGGCGGCGTTCTTCGCCTCGATCGAGGCGTCCTTCGCGCGCTGCGCGGCCCCGGCCGCCTCCCCGGCGTGCTGGGCCGCGTCGTCGGCCGCGGCGGCCGCGGCGTTGGCGTGCGCGACGGCGTCCAGCGCGGCCTGCCGCGCTTGGCCGGCCCAGGCGGCGGCGTCGTTGGCCAGCGACAACGCGGCGGCGGCCGCGCGGCTGGCTTCGTTGGCGTTGCGCTGGGCCCGGGCGGCGGCGTTCTTCGCCTCGGCGGCGCTGGCACCGGCCTGCTGCGCGTAGCCACCGGCTTCGGACGAAGCCGCGGCGGCCGCGGCGGCGTCGTTGGCCGCGGCGGCGGCCGCCTGCACGGTCACGGCGACGGCGTGCACGGCGTCGATGGCGTGGGTCAGCGCGTCGGCGGCGCTCTGCGCACCGTTGGCGGCGTCCCGCGCGTCCTTCGCGGCCTGCGTCGCCCGGTCGGCCTGGCCCCGGTCGGTGGCCGCGGCGGCGGCCGCGTTGCGGGCGTTCGAGGCGGCCCGGCCGGCCATCGAGGCGGCCCAGGCGGCCTGGCTGGCCGCGGCCGCGGCTTCGCGCGCCGCGTTGTTCGCCGCGTTGGCCGCGTTGATCGCGGTCTGCGCGGCGCGCGCGGCCCGGTTGGCGGCGTCGGCCGCCCGCGCCGCGGCCTGCGCGGCCTGCTCGGCCGAGCCCTGCGCCTTGCGCGTCTCGTCGGCGGCGATCTGGGCGTCGGCCTTCGCGGCCGCGGCGGCGGTCGCGGCCTGGTCGGCCGCGTCCTTCGCCGCCTGCGTCTGCTCGGTCGCGCGGGCTTGCGAGCTCTTCGCGAGGTCGGCGAGCTGCGCGACCGTCGCGGTCTCCTGGTCACGCTGCAGCGCGACCTGGTAGCCGCTCTGGAGGAACCAGCGCACGTCGTCCGCGCTGGACGACAGCGCCCAGTTGCCGACCTTCTTGACCTCGGCCCCGGCGGCGTTGATCAGCCGCTGCACGGCGATCCGGTCGTCCATCACCTGGGCGCGCTGGTAGCCCTGGCCGAGGAAGGCCAGCTGGGCGTCGGACGTGCCGTTGAGGGCGGTGTTGGCGGCGCTCTTCACGGTCGGGCCGGTGGCGGCCGACTGGAGCCGCGAGACCTGCACGCGCAGGTCGGTCTGCCAGGCCTGGCGCCACCCGTTCGCGAGGAAGGCCCGCACGTCGGCGATGGTGCCGCCGAGGGCGGCGTTGGCCGCGTGCTGCGTCGCCGGGCCGCCGGTGGAGATCATCTGCTGCACCGCGACGCGGTCGGAGACCTCCTGCACCCGGCTCAGCCCGGTGGCCAGGAAGGTGTGCACGTCGTCGTCGGTGCCGCACAGCGCGGCCTCGGCCGCGCGGGAGATCACCGGGCTGCCGTCGCGCATCAGCGCCAGCACCTGCTGGCGTTCCGTCGGCTGCGGCGGGTCCGCCGCCGCGGCCGGTGTCGCCACGATGCCGGCGACGAGCGCGAACGCCGTCGTCGCCGTCAGAACGGCCCGTAGGTGTCGGATGCCCATGTACCCCGCTGCCCCCTCGTCAGATCCGCAGGGGGTTCGGCGGCAGCAAGCCGCCGGCTGCCGCGCACACGCGGTCCCCCCTGTGTCAGCCGAGACGTACCTTAAGCGCAGGTTCGCCGCGAAGAAAAGACTCCGATCAAGTAATGATCACCGGCGTTGACCGGACGGCGGAGCGGGGGATACGGTCCGTCTGTTCTCGCATGGGGGGCCATGTCGGGTCGAGGACGCAGCACCCTGTCCGGCGACGCGCGCCCAGCCCCGTCAACGACAAGGAGTGCAACCCGACATGCGTTTCCGCACCACCCTGCTCGCCTCGGCCGCCGTCGCCGGCGCCGCCGTGATCTCCGGCACAGCCGCGATCACCCACGCCGCGACCGCCGACGACACCCCGCCCGGCCTGGTCGAGGACTACAGCTACCCGGGCGCGGACAAGATCCTGCGCGACCGCGGCATCACCCTGGTCAGCGGCGACGGGCACATCCTGCTGGTCGGCTGCGCCGACCACACCGGCGTGATCGAGGTGTACTCGACGAACAACCCGGCCGACCACGGCACCGACCCGGGTCACTACTGCTTCCAGGTGACCGGGCCGAGCGGCTACCTCAAGCTGAGCATCCCGTACGCCTTCCAGGCCAAGGGCGACGACCAGGAAGCGCACAACGTCAAGGCGACGGTCACGATCAAGGGTGCCCCGACCACGGTGAACGTGGACACGCACGGCTGGACCGGATTCGGCGAGGGCGCGGGGCAGGACCCGGCGACGCTGGTCGAGCTCAGGGTCACCGGCGCCTGAGCCGGCTCCGGGAAGGCCACCGCGGTGGCCTTCCCGGTCCCGGTCAGTCCTCTGTGGACCGCTTCGCCCGGTGCAGCGCGGCGAGCACGGCCAGGACCAGCACGAGCGCCACGGCGAGCGCGGCCCACATGGCCACGTGCAGCTGCAGCAGGCCGCCGGCGAAGGCCCCGGCGAGCATCGCGCCGACGGCGGCCGCCTTCCGCAGCGGGTGGGAACCGGTCCCGCCGGCCGCCTTGGAGTCGGCCGCGAAGCCGGTGAGCGTCATGGTCAGGACGGTCGTCGTCAGGTCGGGCGCCCCGATCCGGCGGACGGCGGCGTTCTGCAGCCCCATCGCCAGCCCGAGCACGACGATCAGCAGTTCGGCGCCGAGCCGCGTACCGTCGCCGAGGGTGGCGGAGAGCACGACGGCGACCGCGATCAGGGCGGCCTGCGCCCCGGTCGCCTGCCGCAGGGCGTCGTAGTCGTCCTCCCGCCGCGCGAGCCGGCCGCCGGCGAGCGCGCCGGCCAGGAACGCGAGCACGGCGGTCAGCGAGGCGAGCACCGACAGCGTCGTCTCCCCCGCCGCCGCGAACCCGAGGAACACCACGTTCCCGGTCATGTTGGCGACGAAGACCCGGCCCAGCCCGAGGAAGCTGACGGCGTCGACCACCCCGGTGACGACGGTCAGCGTCAGCAACAGGGCGGCCAGGCCCCGCGGTTTCGGTTCAGCCATGCGGGCAGTCAACCACCTCGCGCCCGGACGCGCGGCCGTCGGCCGCCCCTGACCACCCGCGCGCCGAAGCGACTCCGCGCCATTTCGCCGAATCGCCGGCCGCATTGTTTCCGCCGCCATATATCGCTTAAGATGCGCGAAGCGCCTTCGCCGCGCGAAGCAGCTTCGCAGCGCTTCGAGAGCCGGATTGCGTTGTCACACAGGCGGAACAGCGACCTCCTTGCGGTGAATCCGCGCGCGGCGTGCGTCGTTTTGTCGGAGGTCCCCTCTACCGTCCGTGCCATGACCGAAAAGAGCACGGTGCGCACGCGCGAAATGGCCTACGAGCTCAAGGGCCAGCGCGAGCAGAAGCGGATGACCCTGCGCGAGGTGGCCCGCCGCGCGGACTGGTCGGCGTCGAAGGTGTCGGCCTGGGAGAACGGCCGCCGCATCTCGGCGGTCGACGCCGCGATCTACCTCGCCCACTGCGGCACCGGAGCCGCCGAACGCGCGCGGCTCCTCGAGCTGGCCAAGCCGTCCGGCGACCTCTACTGGGTGCGGCCGTACTTCGACAAGCTCGTCGACCCGATGAAATCCCTCGTCATCCAGGAGAACCTCGCGCGGTCGATGGTCTACTACAGCCCGGCCGCCATCCCCGGGATGCTGCAGACGGAGGAGTACGTCCACACCTGTTTCGAACTCACCGGCCGCTACACCGCGGACAGGCTCGACATGCTGACGCGCGCCCGCGTGGACCGGCAGCAGCTCCTGCAACGCCACAACCCGCCGAACTGCACCTTCTTCATCCACGAGCGCGCGCTGCGCTCGGTCGTGGGAAGCCCGTCGCTCATGCACGAACAGCTGCAGAACCTCGTGCTGGCCACGAACCTGCCGCACTGCGTCATCCGGGTGGTCCCGGAGTCGGACCCCACGTTCCGCGTGCTGAGCACGACCTTCACGGTCATGGAGTTCCCCGAACACCCACCGGTCGTCTACGAAGAGACCTACACCGCGGGCTTGTTCGTCGACGACCGCATCGCCGTGGAGGCGTTCTACCTGCTCACCACCCGCCTGGAACAAGTGGCCCTCCCCGAAGGACAGTCCCTGGAGTGGCTCGTCCGGTTCGCGGACGAGTACGAACGCCTGAGACAGTGACCGAGGACGACGGCACCGCGGCCCGGGACGCGAAGGCGCCCGGCGCCGGGCACCTCACGGCCGAATGGCTTGTGGGGCAGCGGTTCCACGCCGCGGACGCGGCTTTGACCCCGCCTGTGCACCCCTCTTTCCCCGCCCCCCAGCGGAATGCCGATGTGCCCCGCCCCCGCTCGAAGTCCGCCGAGCTGATCCACTCGAGGTCACCGCCGGCATCCTCGTCGCCGATCACCGGCCGGGAACCGAGCCTAGATACCTTCTTCGGCCACGCTGCGCCGAAAGCGCCACCATCAGAGGTCCGGCTCACCCAAGTGACGGACGCGCCCCGATAACGCGCTTCCCGTCGTGCCAGACCGCCCGGGTCCGCCCCGGCAGGTCGGTCACCTCGAGATCCGTGCCGTCCAGCAGCACCAGGTCCGCGCGCAACCCCGGCTCGATGCGGCCGCGGTCGTCGTCGAGGCGGAGCAGCCGCGCCGCCTCGGCGGTCGCCGCCTTCAGCGCCGCTGCTTCGCCGAGCACCTCGGCCAGCAGCCGCAGCTCGGTCGTCAAGTCGACATGGGGACGCGGGGCCAGGTCCGAACCGGCGGCGATGCGGACCCCCGCCTCCGCCGCGAGCCGGAGCGAACGGCGGTGCGTCTCGGCGAATTCGCTGCCGCTGATCGGCGAGAGCGTCGGCACGTACCAAGCGCCGGCCAAGGCCTCGACAGCGGAGTCGTCGAGGAAGGTGCCGTGCTCGATGCTGCGCGCCCCGGCGCGGGCGGCCGAGACGACGGCGGCGGACGTGTGCGCGTGGGCCAGGACGTCCCGGCCGCAGCGGCGGGCTTCGTCGACCAGCGCGGTGAGCTCGTCGTCGGTCGGCCGGACGTCGGTTCCCGAGCGTACCGCTCGCATCGCCCCGCTCGCACCGACCTTGATCCAGTCGGCGCCCGCCCGCACCATCCGGCGGACCGCCGCGCGCGCCGCGTCCGGGCCCTCGAACAGCGGGTCGGGCAGCGACGGGTCACCGTAGTGGTCGACGGCGCCGGCGGGCGGCTCCCAGCCGTCGCCGAGCCCGCCGGTCGGCCCCAGCTGACGCAGGCTGATCCGCAGGTCCGGCCCGGCGATCCACCCTTCGCGCAGGGCGTGCTTGAACCCGGCGTCGGCACCCCAGGCGTCCCGGACGGTGGTGATCCCGCGCGCCAGCAGCCCGCGCAGCACCGGCACGGCTTCGAGGATCCGGGCGCTGCGCGGCAACGGCTCGGGCCGCGGAAAGGCGACGTGCACGTGGCAGTCGATGAGCCCCGGGATCAGCAGGCCGCCGAGCAGTCGACCCGTTCGCCCTCGAGGCCCAGGCCGACTTCGGCGATCCGGTCGCCGTCCAGCCGCACGTCCGCGCGGGTCGTCTCCCCGGTTTCGGGGTCGAACACCCGCGCTCCGGCGAGCACCGTCACGCGAGTTCCTTGCGGTAGATGAGGAAATCGCACGGCGTGGCCAGTGACGGCGCGAGGTGCGGGTAGTCCTCGGCGAGGTCGGCGCGGTGCGTCACGCGGTAGCCGAGCCGGCCGTACCACTCGGCCAGGAACTGCTTCGACGGATGCGTCCAGTCGCGCGGCACGAGCAGTTCGAGCTGCATCTCCCGGCATCCGGCGTCCCGGCTGGTCTGCTCGGCGAACCGCACCAGCTCCCGCCCGATGCCGAGGCCCCGCCGCGCCGGGTCGGCGGCGAGCATGCCGAATTCGCCGACGACGTCGTCGAGCCGCCGGATCCGCACGGACCCGGCGAGGTCACCGTCCACGAAGGCGGCGGCGATTTCCCCGGCTGCCACGAACCCGGTGAACTCCTCGACGGACGTCCGGTCGGTGCTTCCGAGCCAGAGCCCCTTCTCGGACTCGGCGTAGACCTGGTTGACCAGCCCGGTGATCCGCTCGATCACCGCGGGATCGGCGGACGGCGGCAGCAGCTCGATCTCCATGCCCCCACCTTGCCACGGCGGAAAAAGACGCTCGCGAACCGGCCCGAGGCGCGGTTCGCGAGCGTCGAGGGGGAAAGCCCTACTTGTCCCGCCGGAAGAGCTTGTTGCCCAGCCACACGATCGGGTCGTACTTCCGGTCCGCCACGCGCTCCTTCATCGGGATCAGCGCGTTGTCCGTGATGTGGATCCCCTCCGGGCACACCTCCGAACAGCACTTCGTGATGTTGCAGTACCCGAGACCGTGCTCGTCCTGCGCGGCATCACGCCGGTCCGCGACGTCCAGCGGGTGCATCTCCAGCTCCGCGATGCGCATCAGGTACCGCGGCCCCGCGAAGGCTTCCTTGTTCTCCTCGTGGTCGCGCACCACGTGGCAGGTGTTCTGGCACAGGAAGCACTCGATGCACTTGCGGAACTCCTGCGACCGCTCGACGTCGACCTGCTGCATCCGGTACTCGCCCGGTTTCAGGTCGGCCGGCGGGGTGAACGACGGGATCTCGCGCGCCTTCGTGTAGTTGAACGACACGTCGGTGACGAGGTCGCGGATCACCGGGAACGTCCGCATCGGCGTCACCGTGATCACCTCGTCCTCGGTGAACGTCGACATCCGCGTCATGCACAGCAGGCGCGGGCGGCCGTTGATCTCCGCCGAGCACGAGCCGCACTTGCCCGCCTTGCAGTTCCAGCGGACGGCGAGGTCCGCGGCCTGGGTCGCCTGCAGCCGGTGGATGATGTCGAGGACGACCTCGCCCTCGTTCACCTCGACCGTGAAGTCCTGCAGCCCGCCGCCGTCGGCGTCGCCGCGCCAGACCCGGAAACTCGCCTTGTAGCTCATGCCTTGCTCCCGGGGTGCGTCTCGAGCTCCGCATCGGTGTAGTACTTCCCGAGTTCGCCGAACTCGAACAGCTCCAGCAGGTCCTGCCGCAGCGGCACCTGCTCCTTCACCTCGACGTCGACGTCCGGCACCACCGGGTTGTCACCCGGGGATGCCGAGCACACGAGCAGCTTGTTGCGCCAGTCCGCTTCCATGCCCGGGTAGTCGTCGCGCGTGTGCCCGCCGCGGCTTTCGGTCCGCGTCAACGCCGCCTTCGCGACGCACTCGCTGACCATCAGCATGTTGCGCAGGTCGATCGCGAGGTGCCAGCCGGGGTTGAACTGCCGGTGCCCTTCGACGGTGACGCGCAGGATCCGCTGCCGCAGCTCGTCGAGCTTCGCCAGCGCCTGCGCCATCTCCTCCGCCTTGCGGATGATGCCGACCAGGTCGTTCATCGACTGCTGCAGCTCGGTGTGCAGCGTGTACGGGTTCTCCGCGGAAGCGCCGGCCGGCGGGTCGAACGGCGCGAGCGCCATCTTCGCCGCGGCGTCCACATCGGACTCGAGCACGGCGGGCCTGCTGTCGAGGCCGAGCACGTACTCGGCCGCGCCGAGCCCCGCGCGCCGACCGAACACCAGCAGGTCGGACAGCGAGTTGCCGCCGAGCCGGTTGGAGCCGTGCATGCCGCCCGAGCACTCGCCGGCCGCGAACAGGCCGGGCACGCTCGCCGCCGCCGTGTCCGGGTCGACCTCGATGCCGCCCATGACGTAGTGGCAGGTCGGCCCGACCTCCATCGGCTCCGCGGTGATGTCGACGTCCGCCAGCTCCTTGAACTGGTGGTACATCGACGGCAGCCGCTTGCGGATCTCCTCGGCCGGCAGCCGGCTGGCGATGTCGAGGAAGACGCCGCCGTGCGGGGAGCCGCGGCCCTCCTTGACCTCGGAGTTGATCGCGCGGGCCACCTCGTCGCGCGGCAGCAGGTCCGGCGTCCGCCGGTTGTTGTCCGCGTCGGCGTACCAGCGGTCGGCTTCCTCTTCGCTCTCCGCGTACTGGCCCTTGAACACGTCGGGCACGTACTCGAACATGAACCGCTTGCCGTCGGAATTCTTGAGCACGCCGCCGTCACCGCGCACGCCCTCGGTGACGAGGATGCCCTTGACGCTCGGCGGCCAGACCATCCCGGTCGGGTGGAACTGGACGAACTCCATGTTGATCAGCTTCGCGCCCGCCCGCAGGGCCAGCGCGTGGCCGTCACCGGTGTACTCCCACGAGTTCGACGTCACCTTGAACGACTTGCCGATGCCGCCGGTGGCGAGCACGACCGCGGGCGCTTCGAAGAGGATGAACCGCCCGCTCTCGCGCCAGTAGCCGAACGCGCCGGCGATGCGGCCCTCGGTGGTCAGCAGCTCGGTGACCGTGCACTCGGCGAAGACCTTGATCTTCGCTTCGTAGTCCCCGGTCTCGGCGAAGTCCTCCTGCTGCAGCGAGACGATCTTCTGCTGCATCGTGCGGATCAGCTCGAGGCCGGTGCGGTCACCGACGTGCGCCAGCCGCGGGTAGGTGTGCCCGCCGAAGTTGCGCTGGCTGATCCGGCCGTCGGCGGTGCGGTCGAACAGCGCGCCGTACGTCTCGAGCTCCCAGACGCGGTCCGGCGCCTCCTTGGCGTGCAGCTCGGCCATCCGCCAGTTGTTGAGGAACTTCCCGCCGCGCATGGTGTCGCGGAAGTGGACCTGCCAGTTGTCGTTCGAGTTCGCGTTGCCCATCGAGGCGGCGCACCCGCCCTCGGCCATCACCGTGTGCGCCTTGCCGAACAGGGACTTGCACACGACGGCGACGCGGAAGCCGCGTTCACGGGCTTCGATCACGGCGCGCAGACCGGCGCCACCGGCACCGATCACCACCACGTCGTAGCTGTGCCGTTCGACCTCGGTCATGAAGAGATTCCACCTCGGAACTGGGGACGTCTGCGGTTGGGAAGAAGCGGCGCTAGTTGACGAATCTCAGGTCCGAGATCGCGCCGCTGGCGACGAGCATGACGTAGAAGTCGGTCAGCACCAGCGTGCCGAGCGTCGTCCAGGCCAGCGTCATGTGGCGGGTGTTGAGCTTCGAGACCTTGGTCCAGATCCAGTAGCGCACCGGGTGCCTGGAGAAGTGCTTCAGCCGCCCGCCGGTCACGTGCCGGCACGAGTGGCAGGACAGCGTGTAGGCCCAGAGCAGGATCACGTTGCCCAGCAGGATGATGTTGCCGAGCCCGAAGCCGAAGCCGCCGGTCTTCCCGTGGAACGCGGTGATCGCGTCGTAGGTGTTCACCAGCGAGACGATCAGCGCGACGTAGAAGAAGTAGCGGTGGACGTTCTGGATGATCAGCGGCAGCCGCGTCTCGCCGGTGTACTTGGCGTGCGGTTCCGCGACGGCGCAGGCGGGCGGGGAGAACCACACCGACCGGTAGTAGGCCTTGCGGTAGTAGTAGCAGGTCAGGCGGAACCCGAGCAGGAACGGCAGCACCACGAAGCCGAGCGGGATGAACCCCGGCAGGTCGCCGAACCAGTGGCCGAAGTGGCTCGAGCCCTCGACGCAGGAAGTGGACAGGCACGGCGAGTAGAACGGCGTCAGGTAGTGGTAGTCGGGCACCCAGTAGGCGGTGCGCACGAACGACCGGACCGTCGCGTAGATGATGAACGCCGACAGTCCGAGCACGGTCAGCAGCGGCTGGAGCCACCACCGGTCCGTGCGGAGGGTGCGCTCGGCGATCCGGGCCCGCTTCGGGGCCCGGACGCCGGTGCCGACGCCGTTGTCAGCGGGAGCGCTCACCGCTGGTCGCGCTTGTAGCCGCCGACGCCTTCGTCATCGGCGCCGTGCCACAGCGCCGGGTCGTAGGGGGTGTCGGGGACGGGGACGCGCTCCGCGGCCTTCGCCTGGGCGGGCACCGCGAGGGGCACGCCGTCGAGGTCCGCGGTGTCGATGTCGAGGCGCTCGACGTCGTTGGCGAGCCGGCGGACCGCCGACGCGTCGCCGTAGCGAGAGCGCAGTGCGCCGACGCACTGCCGGAGCTGGCCGATGGTTCGCCGCAGCTCGGCGATCTCGGAGGTGGACATCATGCCTCCCGTGTGGTGGGGCTGGCAGGGAACCGGCGAAGGCTTTGCCACGCGTCGTGCAGTGTGACAACTAGCACACTAACGGTTCCGGAGGTGATCGGGGTCACGCGAAGCGATCTTCTGAATCGATTTTGATTCGGCGTTTTCCCGAGGTAGTGTGGCCAGTGTCACGACCCTGAGGCGTCAGCGCTGCCGTCCCGCGGACCACCCCACACCAGTGATCCGGAGCCGGACATGAGCCCGACCCCCACCACATCGTTGCACCCCGTCATCGCCGAGGTCACCGCCCGCATCGCCGCGCGCAGTGCCGCGACCCGCTCCGCCTACCTCGACCGCACGGCCGCCGCGCACGAAGAAGGCCCGGTCCGCCGCGGTCTCGCATGCAGCAACCTCGCCCACGGTTTCGCCGCGATGGACGGCGTCGACAAGGAAGCGCTGCGGGCGGCGCGCGCCCCCGGCGTCGCGATCGTGTCGTCCTACAACGACCTGCTTTCGGCGCACCAGCCGATGCAGGAATACCCGGCCTGGCTGAAGAAGGCCGTGCGCTCCGCCGGCGGGGTCGCCCAGTTCGCCGGCGGCGTGCCCGCGATGTGCGACGGGATCACGCAAGGCCGCGCGGGCATGGAGCTGTCGCTGTTCAGCCGCGAGGTCATCGCGATGTCGACGGCGATCGCGCTCTCGCACGACATGTTCGACGCCGCGCTGCTGCTGGGCGTCTGCGACAAGATCGTGCCCGGCCTGCTGATCGGTGCGCTGTCGTTCGGCCACCTGCCGGCGATCCTGGTTCCCGCCGGGCCGATGAACTCCGGGCTGCCCAACAAGGAGAAGGCCCGCGTCCGGCAGCTCTACGCCGAGGGCCTCGCGACCCGCGAAGACCTCCTCGACGCCGAAGCGGCGTCGTACCACTCGGCCGGCACCTGCACCTTCTACGGCACGGCCAACTCGAACCAGATGGTCGTCGAGGTGATGGGCCTGCACCTGCCGGGCGCCAGCTTCGTCCAGCCGGGTTCTTCGTTGCGCCAGGCGCTGACCGAGGAAGCGGGGCGCCGGGTCGTCGCGCTGTCCCGTGGCGAGGAGTACACGCCGGTCGCGCGGATCCTCGACGAGAAGGCGTTCGTCAACGGCGTCATCGCGCTGCTCGCCACCGGCGGGTCGACCAACCACACGATGCACCTGGTCGCGATCGCCGCGGCCGCGGGCATCCAGCTGACCTGGGACGACTTCTCCGACCTCTCGGCCGTCGTGCCGCTACTGGCCCGGGTTTACCCGAACGGCAGCGCCGACATCAACCACTTCCACGCCGCCGGCGGCATCCAGTTCCTGGTCGGCACCCTGCTCGACGCCGGGTTGCTGCACGAGGACGTGCACACGGTGGCCGGGTTCGGGCTGCACCGCTACCGCGCCGAGCCGATCCTGTCCGACGGCGAGCTGGTCTGGCGGGACGTGCCCACCCACAGCCTCGACGAAGACGTGCTGCGTCCGGTGTGGCGCCCCTTCGCCGCCGACGGCGGGCTGCGGATGGTCGAGGGCAACCTCGGCCGCGCGGTGGTCAAGGTGTCCGCGGTGGCGCCCGAGCACCGGGTCGTCCAGGCGCCGGCGCGGGTGTTCACCACGCAGGAGGACTTCAAGGCCGCGTTCGACGCCGGCGAGCTGGACCGGGACGTCGTCGTCGTGCTCCGGCAGCAGGGCCCGCAGGCCAACGGCATGCCGGAGCTGCACGGCCTGACGCCGGCGCTGGGTGTGCTGATGGACCGCGGGTACGCCGTGGCGTTGCTCACCGACGGGCGCATGTCGGGTGCCTCGGGCAAGATCCCGGCGGCCATCCAGGTGACGCCGGAAGCCGCGGCGGGCGGCCTGATCGCCCGCGTCGCGGACGGCGACGTCATCCGGCTCGACGCGTCCGCGGGCTCGCTCGACGTGCTGGTCGGTGACGAAGAACTCGCCCGGCGTGAACTTGTGGACGCCCCGCCGTCCGAAGCATCCTGGACCGGCACCGGCCGAGAGCTGTTCGCCGCGTTGCGCCGGGCCGTCGGCCCCGCTGACCAGGGCGCATCGGTGTTCGGAGGCTTGACGCCGGAACACTTCGGAACGCCCGCTTTCGCAACCCAGGAGGTCGGTCAGTGACCACCGGTCAAGACCTGCTCGAGCTGTCCCCCGTGATGCCCGTCGTGGTGATCGACGACGCCGACGACGCGGTGCCCACGGCCCGGGCTTTGCTCGCCGGCGGGATCGGGGTCATCGAGCTGACCCTGCGCACCCCGGCGGCGTTGTCCGCGATCGAGCGGGTCGCCGCGGAGGTGCCGGACATCGTCATCGGCGCCGGCACGGTGACCTCGCCGGACCAGGCGAAGCAGGCGGCCGACGCGGGCGCCAAGTTCCTCGTGACCCCGGGCTGCACGGACGCCGTCGTCGACGCGTGCTTCGAGTCCGGGCTGCCCTTCCTGCCGGGTGCGAGCACGGTGTCCGAGGCGATGCGGCTGGCCGAGCGCGGGCTTTCGGCGTTGAAGTTCTTCCCCGCGGAGGCGTCCGGCGGCGTCGCGTACCTGAAGTCGATCGCCGGACCGCTGCCGTCGCTGAAGTTCTGCCCCACCGGCGGGATCACGGTGGCCTCGGCGCCGTCGTACCTGGCGCTGCCGAACGTCGGTTGCATCGGCGGATCGTGGCTGACGGCCTCGCTCGACCCCGCCACGATCGAGAAGCTGGCCGCGGAGGCGGCCGCGCTGTAGCGGAAATCACTCCGCGTCATCGCCGTCCCCGAACGGCGGAATGCACGTCCGCATTCCGGGAGCACCGTTCCAGTGCGCTGGAACGGTGCTCCGAGCGGGTGTGGCGCCGGTCATGCATCCCGCTGAATGGCGCATTCACCGCGCAGGTGGGTGATTTACCGGCCTGTTATCGTTTCTCTTCGCTATTTCCAGCGAGGAGAATCCGTGTCCCTGACCAGCGTGGTCACGCCCAGACCTGCCCCCGAGACCGTCGCCGCCCTTGTCGGCGAACGGCTTTCGGTGTCCGCACTCCACCAGCTCGGTGGCACTCTCGGCGGCTATTCCTTCGTCAAGGTCGTGGTCGACCGCGAGCAGGCGAAGATCCACTTCCTGAACAACGCGCGCCATTCCTTTCACGCGATCTATATCGGGGAAGAGATCCTCGGCGTCGGCGAAGAACGCGTGCGCGCCGAGATCGACTCGTACAACGAGGCCTTCTACCACGCGCCGGACCGCCGGTTCCTCCTCGGCATTCTCGCGCTGCACCCGCAGATGCTTTCACTGGAGACGGTCGAGGTCGACACGATGCCGGCCGCACTGATCCGCGAGTTCCACGCCTTCGTCGCGCAGTACGTCGACCCGGCGCTGCCGCTGCTGTTCAAACCGGCCAACCAGCTGCAGGAGCGGATCGTCCGGGAGATCCCGGCGAGCGAGCTGCCGCGCGTCTTCGCGCACGAGCTGTTCTCCACGGCGCCGTTCGTGGCGCTGAACCCGGGCACCGCCGTCGGGCGGCTGCGCGCGTTCCGCAGCGAGGCCGAGTACCGGGCCGCGACGCTGGACTGGACCGACATCATCGTGATGGACCGCGTCCCCGACGACATCCCGCGGCTGGCGGGGATCGTCAACGCCCGGCACACGACGCCGTTGTCGCACACCAACGTCCTCGCCACCGGCTGGCAGATCCCGAACGCCGTCCAGCTCGGCGCCCTGGCCGAGATCGAGCGCCGCGGGCTCGACGGCAAGTGGGTCGAGTACACAGTGGACGCCCAGGCGCTGACCCTGCGCGAGGTCGACGAGCCGGCCGACGCGGCCCCGCCGTCCTGGTACGCCCAGCGCGTCACCCTGGAGCAGCCGGAGGCCGACCACAGCCCGATCGTGAACCTGGCCCGGCTGCGCGCGGCCGACCGCCACCGCTACGGCACCAAGGCGGCCAACCTCGGCGAGCTGCACCACGTGCTGGCGCACGGGTCCCAGCGGCTGCTCGGCTTCTACCAGGTGCCGCGGCCGCCGCGGGACAACCTGCTCCCGTATCTGGCGCGGCTGCTGGACGTCCCGCTCGACGCGGACCTCGGTGCCGCGGCCCGCCGGCTGCTCGACGAGCACGTCCGCGTCCCGCGCGGCATCGCGCTGCCGTTCTCGCTGCAACGCCGGTTCCTGGAGTCGTCGCCGCGGATCCAGCAGGCCATCGGCAAGTTGAAGATGGCCCTGGAGCTGGACGCGCGGGAGATCGAGCCGCTGTGCGTCGAGCTGCAGGGCCTGATCCGGTCGGCACGCCTGCCGGGCGCGCTCGCCGGCGAGATCGACTCGGCGCTCGTGTCGCAGCTGGCCGGCGTGCGGGCGTTCGTCGTCCGGAGTTCGTCGAACGCGGAAGACCTCGCCGGGTTCTCCGCCGCCGGGATCTACGAGTCGCACAACCACGTCACCACGGCCGAGCGGATCTTCGCCAGCGTCAAGGAGGTCTGGGCGTCGCTGGTGTCGGTGCGCAGCGTCCGGCTGCGGCAGCAGGCGGGGATCTCCCTCGACGAGTGCTACATGGGCGTGGTGATCCAGGAGCAGGTCGCGGCGGACTTCGGCGGGGTGCTGGTGACGACGAACCCGATGAACCGCGCGGACTTCCGCACGGTGTACGTCAACGTGTCGCCGCGCGTGACCGACGTCGTCGACGGGTCGGCGCTCCCGATGCAGTACCTGTATTCGACGGTCGAGGGCGGCGGCCGCACGCTGTCCCTGGGCGACGCGCCCGCGGACCTCGACTCGCGGGCCCACGACCAGCTCCAGCGGCTGGCGATCGCCGGCCGCCTGCTGCAGGGCCACTTCTCGCCCGACTACACGTTCGACGCACCAGTGGACATCGAGTGGCTCGCCGACGGCGAGCACCTCCACCTCGTGCAGCTGCGCCCCTATTCGGCCTGACCTCCCCGGGAGAAACGCGATCATGCTGGGCCTCCGTCTGCCCGCGAGACCCGACGTCCAGCGAGCCGTCCGGCTCACCTACGGGTTCCAGTTCTTCTTCGGCCTGCTGCTGTGGGTGCCGATCTTCTACTCGTACCAGAAACTCATCGGACTTTCCGACAGCGAGATCTTCGGCATCCAGAGCATCTACTACATCGTGTTCTGCCTGCTCGAGATCCCGACCGGGATGATCGCCGACCGCTTCGACTACCGCACGTCCCTGACGGCGGGCGCCGGCGTGCTGGTGGCGGCGAACCTGGTGCCGGTGTTCCTGGGCTCGTACACGGGATTCCTGGTGCACTTCATCCTGATCGCCCTGGCCCGCTCGCTGGTGTCCGGCGCGCAGAGCGCGTATTTGTACGAGTACCTGCACGCATCCGGCGCGGGGGAACACTACCTCCGGGTGGAGGGCGTCGGCCGCGCGTACAGCCTGGTCGGCAAGATCCTGTTCTGGCCGGTGATCGGCCTCCTGATGTCCTGGAGCCTCCCCTCGCCGTACTGGTTGACGGCGATCAACGCGGCCATCGCGCTCGTCTTCGCGGCCAAGCTCCCCCCGATCCCGGGAGGCCGCCGCGTGACCGGCAAGACGGCCTCGCTGGTGGCCGGAGTCGGCGGCGCGCTGTCGGCCCTGCGGTCGTCCCGCTGGCTGGTGCTGCTGATGGTGCAGGGCGTCGCGATGTTCACGTTGGTGCGCATCTGCCAGGTGAACCTGTTCCAGCCGATCCTGGAATCGAAGACGCTCTCGGTGAACTGGTACGGAGCGGTCCTGGCCGCGATGACGGTCTTCGAGGCCCTGGGCGCAGCCCGCCCCCATCGGCTTCGCCGCGCGATCGGCCCGGTGGGCACGGTCTTCACGCTGACGATCGTGATGGCGGTGTGCCTGGGCGTGATCGTGTTCGTCGGCTCGTTCCCGGCGGTGGTGCTGTTGTGCGTCTTCGCGGTGGCGACGGGCATCGCGTTCCCGGTCCAGAAGCAGCTGCTGAACGACTCCATCCCGGATTCCCGGTACCGGGCCACCCTCCTGTCCATGGAGTCCATTGTGGACAGGGCGGTGTGCGCCCTGGTCGCGGTGGCCCTGGGCGCGTACCTGGCGGCCGGGCAGCTGAACGAGTTCCTGGTCATGACCGCCGTGGTGACGTGCGTCGCGATGGGCTTGCTGGCGTTGCTGTTGCTGGCCGTCCGCAAGCACCGCTCGGACCGAAGGACACCGGCCGTCGAGGCCGTGTACCGCCACGCCTCCCACGTATCAGACCGACCTGCCGTTGCGACGGCTCACGCAGTGAACTTGGATGCGGGAAATTCGCGCCTCGAAGCACGGGGATCGTGAGCCAGCCCGCCGCAGAGCAGCTCCGAACACTACGCACCAGCACGATCGAAGGCCTCGACGAGACCGGCAAATCACTCGGTGGAAACGTTCCGCGACCAACTCGGTGCACGAGCGGGACTACAACGGATACGCTTCACTGACGTCACCGCCGCCGCGGCTCCCGATGGAAGTAAACGGTGACGTGCAGGTCGTCTTCGCCTGCCGTGACTTCGCTGCCGAACACGACGTCCTGCACCTGGACGTCGCCGAGTTCGTCGAGGGTGTCGGCGACCCGGCGCAGCAGGGCGGAGACGTCTCCCTGCCCCGGCCCCACCGGGTTGCTCTGCGAGAAGTGCTCGACGGTCCGGACGTCCGCCATCACTCGATGACGGCGTCGTCGAGCAGGGTGGACTCCGCGCCGTACTCGCGGAGTTCCTCCCTGATCACGGTGTAGGCCAGGCCTTGCGGGTAGCCCTTGCGCGCGAGGAAGCCGAGCAGCCGCCGCAGGGCGGTCTGTTCGTCGACGTTGCCGAGCGAGCCGAGGCGCTTGCGGACCAGTTCCCTGGCCATCTGTTCCTCGGACTCGCGATCGACCTCGCCCGCCGCCTGCGCGGCGACCTCGCCGTCGACGCCCTTGCGCCGCAGCTCGGCCACCAGCGCGGTGCGGGACAGCCCCTGGTTCGCGTGCCGGGACTTCACCCACAGCTGGGCGAACTCCTCGTCGTTCACCAGCCCGGCCCGGTCGAGCTTGCCGAGCAGGGTTTCGCTGGTTTCCTCGTCGAACCCCTTGCGCTGCAACGCCTGCCGCAGCTCTTCCTGAGTCCGCGGCCGAGCGGCCAGGAGATCGAAGCAGATCTCCTTGGCCTTCTTGTACCGCTCCTCGGGAGGAAGCTCGGCCGGCGGCACCTTCGGCGCCCTGGCCACCTCGATCACTCCTCGTTCTCACGGCCCCGGCAGACACCTCACCGAGGCCGGACGTCACCACCCGGCGCAACTCCGGGAGACACGGCGGAGGGACGAGGGCGAGCGCACACCTCACCCCGCCGCTCCCCTCCGATCAGAAGTCGACCGGCGCCGGGACCGCGTCGACGGCGGCCGCGTCGACCTGCGGGCCGATGCCGAGCTTCTCCTTGATCCGCTTCTCGATCTCGTTGGCGATGTCCGGGTTGTCGCGCAGGAACCGGCGCGCGTTCTCCTTGCCCTGGCCGAGCTGGTCGCCCTCGTAGGTGTACCAGGCACCGGACTTGCGCACGATGGCCTGGTCGACACCCATGTCGATGAGCGAGCCCTCGCGGGAGATGCCCTGGCCGTACAGGATGTCGAACTCGGCCTGCTTGAAGGGCGGGGCCACCTTGTTCTTGACGACCTTGACGCGGGTCCGGTTGCCGACCGCCTCACCGGCGTCCTTCATCGTCTCGATGCGGCGCACGTCCAGGCGGACCGACGCGTAGAACTTCAGCGCCTTACCACCGGTGGTCGTCTCCGGGGAGCCGAACATGACGCCGACCTTCTCGCGGAGCTGGTTGATGAAGATCGCCGTCGTGCCCGAGTTGGACAGCGCACCGGTGATCTTCCGCAGCGCCTGGCTCATCAGGCGAGCCTGGAGGCCGACGTGCGAGTCACCCATCTCGCCCTCGATTTCCGCGCGCGGCACGAGCGCGGCCACGGAGTCGATGACCAGGATGTCGAGCGCCCCGGAGCGGATCAGCATGTCCGCGATCTCGAGGGCCTGCTCACCGGTGTCCGGCTGGGAGACGAGCAGCGCGTCGGTGTCGACACCGAGGGCCTTGGCGTACTCCGGGTCGAGCGCGTGCTCGGCGTCGATGAAGGCCGCGATGCCGCCGGCGCGCTGCGCGTTCGCCACCGCGTGCAGGGCGACCGTCGTCTTACCGGAGGACTCCGGGCCGTAGATCTCGACGACGCGGCCGCGGGGCAGCCCGCCGATGCCGAGCGCGACGTCGAGGGCGATCGAGCCGGTGGGGATCACGGCGATGGGCGGCCGGGTGTCCTCGCCGAGGCGCATCACCGAGCCCTTGCCGTACTGCTTGTCGATCTGCGCGAGCGCGAGCTCGAGCGCCTTGTCCTTGTCGGGTGCTGCAGGCATGGAAGTCCACCTCGCTGGTCGAAGCCCCGTGTCCCGGGGTCTGTGTCGGTTCTTCAGCTGTCCGGTCCGACGCTAGCGGCGGGGACCGACAATTCCAGGCGCGGCGCCCAATCTGTGGATCGCTGGACCCGATGTGGACAACACCTTAGACGAACACCTGTTCGAGGTCGGCAGCGACACACCCTTGCGCTAGGATTTTCGCCCGCCCGGGTCGGCACTGGTCCGGAAACCCCAGGTCAGCGCCGTTCGACCGGGACGTCGAAGGCGTCGCAGACCTCGCGCCAGATCTCCTTGGCGGGGATTCCCGCGGTCAGCGCCTGGTCGACGGTGCGCCCGCCGAGCCCGCTCAGGACGTGGTCCCTGGCCAGCACCTGGGCCCGCCCGGGGCCGAACTCCTCGGCCATCAGCCGCCGGAAAACCGTGATCCGCATCGGACCCACTCTAACCGGCGGGCCCGACCGGCTACTGCCCCGGCTGGACGCTCGCCTCGAAGTAGTCGGCCAGCGTGCCGGGCGTGGTCGCCGCCGCCTGGTCACTGGTGTTCAGCTGGTAGATGAACCCGGCCAGCGGCCGGTCCGACACCGTGAACACGAGCACCGCCGACGTCTTCCCCGCGGCCGACGAGTAGTGCCCCTTGAGCCCGTTGCCGCCCCAGTCGGCCTCGGTGCGGTCGCCGCCCGCCGAGGCGAGCAGGCCGTCGGTGTACTGCTTGAGCGCGTCGGCGCTGTCACCGTGGACGTAGGTGACCTGCGTGCCCGCCCGGCCCGGCGCGGAGCAGGTGGAGGAGGCACCCAGGCGCTGCGCCGGCGCCGCCGGGCCGTTGCCCATGCCCGGCTTGCAGTCGCCGGTGTCGGCGATCTTCCCGGCGAGCTGGCGCAGGCACCCCGTGAAGCCCTTGTCGTCCGCCTGCCCCGGCGTCTTGCACTGGTCCGCGGTATAAGTCGGCACCGAGGACGACGACGTGAGGAAGTACGTCACCCCGGCCGCGAGCACCACGACGACCGCGGCCGCGATCCCGATCAGCAGCTTCTTCTTCCCGCGAGGCTCGGCCTTCTCGGGCGCGGGCGAGTACGCCGGGAAGTTCGACGGCACCGGCTGCGGGCCGCTCGGCGGGAAGTTCGACGGCGCGTAGCCCGGGTACTGCGGAGGCGGCGGCGCGTACTGCGGGCGGTGCGGCGGCGCACCCGCGGCCACCGCGCCTTCGACGTTCTGGGTGCGCACGGACAGCCCGTCGCGGGCCACGTGCTGGGCGCCGAGCGCGACCGCGGTCTCCGGCTGGTCGAGGCTGCCCGGCACGACCCCGAGCTTCTCCGCGATCATCGTGCCGACCAGCGGCAGCCGGCTCGACCCGCCGACGAGGTAGATGCCGGCCAGCCGGTCCGGGGTCAGCCCCGACGACCGCAACGTCCGCGACAGCAGCTCGACGCTGCGCAGCATCGCCGGCCGGACCAGACCCTCCAACTCACCGCGTGTGACGAGGACGTCCTTGAACGGCTCGGGCATCGGCACTTCGGTCTGCGGGTGCCGCGACAACGCCTCCTTGGCCGCCTTGACGTCTTCCTGCAACGCGCGCCGGGTGCGCCGGTCGCCGGTCGATTCCGGCCGCAGGAGCCGCTGCCAGCGCTGCGGGTCGGAGTGCGACACCTCGCGCCCGACGTGCACCATCAGCGCCTGGTCGACGTCAAGACCGCCCAGGTCGGGCAGGCCGTCCTCGGCGAGCACGGTGAACCCGTTCTGCGTGGCACCGACGACCGCGACGTCGAAGGTGCCCGCGCCGAGGTCGTACACGGCGAGCGCCTGCCCGGGCGCGAGCGACTTGCCGGGGAACGACGCGAAGTGCGCCGCGGCGGCGACCGGCTCGGGCACCAGCAGGATGTTCGGGCCCATCCCGGCGAGCCGGGCGGCGGACATCAGCACGTTCCGGCGCGTCTGCCCCCACTGCGCGGGGTGGGTCAGCCGGACCTCGTCGGGCTGCTCGCCGCCGAGCTGGCGGGAGGTCTCTTCGAGCACGCGGCGCAGGATGGCGGCCAGCGCGTCGGTCACCGGGACGACATCGGTGCCGAGCAGCAGGGTCTGCTCGTCGATGCGGCGCTTGGGGTTCGGTTCGAAGCGCGTCGGGTCGAGGCGGGCGCGCCGCTCGGCGTCGCGGCCGACCATGATCGTGCCCTCTTCGGTGGCGAACACCGCCGACGGCATGTTGGCCGAGCCGTCCACTTCGACGACCCGGGGCGGCATGCCGTGCGCCGACAGCACGGCGACGGTGTTGGACGTCCCGAGGTCCACCGACAGGATCCGCACAGCACTCCCCTTCGCGAAAACACGCCACGACGGCGCCCGCGTGATGCTGCCATGCGCGCGATCACCGTGCGTGCGGACCCGCGAAAGTCACTGCTCCTTGACGCGGGCGGCGATCAAGGTGCACGATAGTTGCGCAGTTCGATCAACTCGACTGCTCGAACTGCGCAAAAGGGAGGGTTCAATGTGGGAAAGCAGGACCGACGCGCTGTTAGTGAGCGTGAGTACCCGGCACGTCCCGCCACCACACGCGGCGCAGGCGGTCGACGGCGTGCCGCTGGCGGGAAGTCCCGCGGCACGGGATCCCCTGGCCTCGGTCACGTGCTGGACGCGTGGTACGGCGACGTCGCCCCGGAGAGGCCCCACCCGGCCGCCGCCGCGCGCGAACTCCCGGCCACCGGCCACCGTGTGGTGGGCATGCGAGCACGTGCACCCGCGCCCGGAACACCGGTCGCCCCGGAGGTGGCGGCCCGGCTTTCGCCCGCCCTCGGGGAGGCCGCCCGGCTCGTGCTCGGCACGCACCGGATCGGCGGACGCGACGCCCGCGACCGCATTTCGGGGCCCGGGTGCCGGAGCCCCTGGCCCTCGGTTGGCACAGTCGCCTGCCTGGAACACCTGAACCACGTCCTGGCCACCGGAAGGAACAACCCGTGAGCGACCTCCCCGTTCTCGCCGTCACCCTCGGCGACCCCGTCGGCATCGGCCCGGAGATCACCCTCAAGACCCTCGCCGAGCCCGAAGCCCTCCAGCTGGCGCGCGGGGTGGCGGTGGGCGACGCGATCGTGCTGGAACGCCTGGTCCGGCACCTGGGCCTGCACCTGGAGATCAACCCGATCGCCACGGTCGCCGACGCGCGCTTCACCACCGGCGTGATCGACGTGCTCAACCTCGGCGTCGTCACCGAAGACCTGCCGTGGGGCGAGGTCAACGCGACCGCGGGTGCGGCGGCGGTCGGGGCGATCGAGGTCGCCACCCGGCTCGCGCTGGCCGGCGAGGTCGACGCGGTGGTGACCGCGCCGATCAACAAGGAAGCCATCTGGGCGGCGGGCTCGCGGCACCTCGGGCACACCGAGATGCTCGGCGAGCTGACCGGGTCGACCCGGTTCAACACGATGTTCTGGGTGTCCGGGCTGAAGATCTTCTTCGCCACCCGGCACCTCTCCCTCCGCGAGGCGATCAACCAGATCACCCGCGAGAACATCGAGTACGCGATCCGGGAGGCGTACACCGCGCTGGAGGTCTTCGGCACGGAGAAACCGAGACTGGCCGTGGCGGCGTTGAACCCGCACGGCGGGGAAAACGGCAAGTTCGGCGACGAGGAGATCGTCGCGATCGCCCCGGCGGTCGCCGCCGCGCGGGCGGCCGGGCTCGACGTGGTCGGCCCGATCCCCGCGGATTCCGTGTTCCACCAAGGGATCCAGGGCCGGTTCGACGGCGTGCTCTCGCTCTACCACGACCAGGGGCACATCGCGTCGAAGACGTACGACTTCGACGGCACGGTGTCGGTGACGGTCGGCCTGCCGATCCTGCGCACCTCGGTCGACCACGGCACCGCGTTCGACATCGCCGGCACCGGCCGGGCGTCGCACGGCACCATGCGGGCGGCGTTCAAGGCCGCGGCCACCCTGGCTCCCTACGCGCGGAAACTGCCGGTCATCTACCCGCCGAGCCTCCGGTGATCCCCCGCAAGCGCTGGGCGTACGTCATCCCGGTCGCGGTGGTCATGTACATGCTGGCCTACCTCGACCGCACGAACGTCGCGGTGATCCTGCCCTACATCGGCGCCGACTTCCCCTTGTCGGCCAGCGCGAAAGGGCTGGCGAGCGGCATCTTCTTCGTCGGCTACCTCGTCCTGCAGATCCCGGCGGCGGTGCTGGCGGCGAAGTGGAGCGCCCGCAAGACCGTGGTGCTGCTGATGATCGCGTGGGCGGTCGCGGCGGTGCTGTGCGGCCTGGTGCGGAACGAAACGCAGCTGCACCTGGCCCGGCTGCTGCTCGGGCTGTTCGAGGGCGGTGTGTGGCCGGCGGTGCTGATCCTGCTGGCGTCCTGGTTCCCGCAGGCGGAGCGGGCGCGGGCGAACGCGCTGTGGATGACGTGCCTGCCGATTTCGGCGATCCTCATGTCGCCGCTGTCCGGGTTCATGCTCGACCACATGTCCTGGCGCTGGGTGTTCGTCCTGCAGGGGCTGCCGCCGCTGGTGTGGGCGGTCGTGTGGTGGTTCACGGTGGCCGACCGGCCGGCGCAGGCCCGGTGGATCTCCGCGTCCGAACGCGAGTACCTCGAAACCACCTTGAAGGCCGAAGAAGACGCGAAGCCGGCGTTCGCCAAGCAGAGCTACCGGCAGGCGCTCGCGAACCGCCAGGTGCTGTTGCTGGTCGGCGTCTACTTCTTCTGGATCACCGGCTTCTACGGCTTCTCCCTGTGGCTGCCGTCGGTGGTGAAGACCATGACGGGCGGCTCGGCCACCGCGGTCGGCTTCCTGTCGGCCGTGCCGTACGTGCTGGCGCTGGCCGGGATGGTCGCCTGCGCGCACTGGTCCGACCGCACCGGCAACCGGCGGCTCGCGGTCACGGTCCCGCTGCTCGTCGCGATCGCCGGATTGCTGCTGGGCAACCTCGTGCACTGGCCGGCGGCCGTGCAGCTGGTCCTGCTCTGCGTCGTCGCGACCGGCGTCTACATGCCGTACGGGCCGTTCTGGGCCATCCCCAGCCGGGTCCTGGGCATCGAGGTCGTCGCCGTGGCGATGGGCCTGATCAACGCGCTGGGCAACCTCGGCGGGTTCGCCGGGCCGTACCTGGTCGGCTGGCTCACCGACGTCACCGGCACGGCGACCACCGGGTTCGTCGTCCTGGCCGCGTTCCTCGCCGTGGCCGCCGGCCTGGCGTTCTTCGGGCTGAAACCCGCGACTGTGGAAGAGTCGGCGCATGTCCCAGCCGCGACCAGGCACCCGTGACCGGCGCGCGATGCTGCTGGAAGCCGTCCGCGACGGCGCCGGCGGCATCGCGGAGCTGGCCGAAGAGTTCGGCGTCTCCGAGTCGACGATCCGCCGCGACCTCGCCTCGCTCGCCGGCGCCGGGCACGTCGTCCGCACCTACGGCGGCGCGCTCGACACCGAACGCAGCCCCCGCGAGAAGGACCGGGAGCACGCGGCCGCCAAGGAGGCGATCGCCCGCGAGGCCGCCGCACTCGTCCAGGACGGCGAGGTCGTGCTGCTCGACGCCGGCACGACCACCGGCAGGCTCGCCCGCCACCTCGCCCACCGCGAGGAGCTGACCGTGGTGACCAACGGTGTCACCGCGATCCGCGAGCTCGCGGGCTTCTCCGGGATCGACCTCATCGTCCTGGGCGGTCGGCTACGGCACCCCGGCGAAGCGATCCTCGGTGAGAACGTGCTCGCGCAGCTGCGGCACATCTCACCCGATCGGGTGTTCCTGGGCGCGGACGGCGTGGTCGCCGACCGGGGGTTGTGCTGCCCGTCACTGGAGCAGTCGGTGGTCAAGCACGCGATGCTCCACGCGGGCGGCCAGGCGTACGTGCTGGCCGACCGCTCCAAGCTGGACCAGGCCCCTTTTTCCTACTGGGCGCCCCTGGACCGCGAGTACCGGCTCATCACCGACGAGCGGCGGGTGGATGTGACGTTCCCGCAGTTCGCCCACAGCGTGATCCTGGCGAGCGCGCCGGAAACTGTCGGTGGTGCCGCGCATCATGAATGACGTGGCTACTGACGTGCTCGACCTCTTCTCCCCCGCGACCCGGGACTGGTTCGCGGGGGCCTTCGCCGCGCCCACCGCGGCGCAGGAAGGGGCCTGGCGGGCCGCGCACGCGGGTGAGCACGCCCTCGTCGTCGCGCCCACCGGGTCCGGCAAGACGCTGTCCGCGTTCCTCTGGGCGCTGGACAGGCTCTCTGTGGAGCCGCCGCCGGCGGAAGCCACCAAGCGCTGCCGGATCCTGTACGTCTCGCCGCTGAAGGCCCTCGCGGTCGACGTCCAGCGGAACCTGCGGGCCCCGCTCGCCGGCATCTCGCAGGCCAGCCGCCGGCTCGGGCTGCCGGTGCCCGGCATCGAGGTCGGCATGCGCACCGGCGACACCACGGCCGCCGAGCGCCGCACGTTCGCCAAGACACCGCCGGACGTGCTGGTCACCACGCCGGAGTCGCTGTTCCTCATCCTGACATCGTCGGCGCGGGAGTCGCTGCGCGGCGTCGAGACCGTGATCGTCGACGAGGTGCACGCGGTCGCCGGCGGCAAGCGCGGCGCGCACCTCGCGCTCTCGCTGGAGCGGCTGGACGCGCTGCTCCCGAAGCCGGCGCAGCGGATCGGCCTGTCGGCGACGGTCCGCCCGATCGACGAGGTGAGCGCGTTCCTGGCGGGCGGCCGGCCGGTGCGCGTGGTCCAGCCGAAGCTGGCGAAGACCATCGAGGTCCGCGTCGAGGTCCCGGTCGAAGACATGAGCAACCTCGACGCGCCCCGCAGCGGCCCGGCGCCGAGCCCGCTCGACGCGCTGGAATCCCTGGAGTCGCTGACCGAGGCCTTCCCGCCCGGGGACATCGCGCCGGGTGGCCTGGGCACCCTCGAAGAGATGGCCGGCAACCCCGTCCAGAGGCCGTCGATCTGGCCGGCGGTCGAGGAGCGGGTGCTGAGCCTGATCCGCGCGCACCGCTCGACCATCGTCTTCGCCAACTCGCGCCGGCTCACCGAGCGGCTCACCGCCCGGCTCAACGAACTCGCCGCCGAGCAGACCGAGCTCACCCCAGCCGACACGTTCCCCGCCGAAGCCATCGCGCAGTCCGGCGTGAGCACCGGGGCGCCGCCGGTGATCGCCCGGGCCCACCACGGGTCGATGTCGCGGGAGCAGCGCACGCACGTCGAGGAGTCGCTGAAGTCCGGGCAGCTGCCGTGCGTGGTGGCGACGTCGTCGCTGGAACTGGGCATCGACATGGGCGCCGTCGACCTGGTGGTGCAGATCGAGGCGCCGCCGACGGTGGCGTCCGGGCTGCAGCGCGTCGGCCGCGCCGGGCACCAGGTCGGCGCGGTGTCGTCCGGGGTGATGTTCCCGAAGTTCCGCGGGGACCTCGTCTCCTGCGCGGTCGTCGCGGAGCGGATGGCGACCGGCGCGATCGAGGCGGTCCGCTACCCCCGCAACCCCCTGGACGTCCTGGCGCAGCACGTCGTCGCCATGGTGGCGCTGGAGCCGTGGACGGTGCCGGACCTGGCCTCGCTGGTCCGGCGGGCGGCCCCCTTCGCGGCGCTGCCGGACGACGCCCTCCACGCGGTGCTCGACATGCTGGCCGGCCGTTACCCGAGCGAGGAGTTCGGCGAGCTGCGGGCGCGGATCACCTGGGATCGCATCGGCGGCGAGCTGCGCGGGCGGCCCGGCGCGCAGCGGCTGGCCGTCACGTCGGGCGGCACCATCCCCGACCGCGGCCTGTTCACCGTCATGACGCCGGGCGCGGACGACAAGCCCGGCTCGCGCGTCGGCGAGTTCGACGAAGAGATGGTGTACGAGTCGCGCGTCGGCGACACCATCCTGCTCGGCACGTCGTCGTGGCGGATCACCGACATCACGCACGACCGCGTCATCGTGGTGCCGGCGCCGGGCGAACCGGCGCGGATGCCGTTCTGGAAGGGTGACGCGCCGGGCCGCCCGCTGGAACTGGGCCGGGCGCTCGGGAAGTTCGTCCGCGAACTGTCCACTTCGGACGATGAGAAGGCGCGCGAGCGGGCCGAGGCGGCTGGGCTGGACGAGCGGGCGTGCGACAACCTGCTCGCCTACCTCGCCGAGCAGAAGGCCGCCACCCGGCACGTCCCGAACGACCGGACGATCCTGCTGGAACGCTACCGCGACGAGCTCGGCGACTGGCGGATCGTCGTGCATTCGCCGTTCGGCGCGCAGGTGAACGCGCCGTGGGCCCTCGCGATCGCCGCGCGGCTGCGGGAAAACCGCGGGGTGGACGCGCAGGTGGCGCACTCCGACGACGGCATCGTCCTGCGGCTGCCGGACGCCCTGGACGCTGACGGTGGCGAAGTCACCATCGGCGCGGACGACGTGCTGCTCGACCCCGAGGAGGTCGAGCAGCTGATCGTCGCCGAAGTCGGCGGCTCGGCCGTGTTCGCTGCCCGGTTCCGGGAGTGCGCGGCCCGGTCGCTGCTGCTGCCCCGCCGGGACCCGCGGCGGCGGACTCCGCTGTGGCAGCAACGGCAACGCGCGTCACAGTTGCTGTCGGTCGCGGCGAAGTACGAGCGGTTCCCGGTCGTGCTCGAGGCCATGCGGGAGGTTTTGCAGGACGTCTACGACGTGAGCGGCCTGCGTGAGCTGATGGCCGACGTCCGGGCCCGCAAGGTCCGGCTGGTGGAGGTCGAAACGCCGGCCGCGTCGCCGTTCGCGCGCAGCCTGCTCTTCGGCTACATCGGGATGTTCCTGTACGAGACCGACGCACCGCTGGCCGAGAGGCGGGCGGCGGCGCTGTCGCTGGATTCGGCGCTGTTGGCCGAGCTCCTGGGCACCGAGGCGATCCGCGAGCTGCTGGATCCCGAAGCCGTCGCCGAAGTGCAACGGTCGCTGCAGCGGCTCGATCCGGACAGGCACGCCCGCTCGGCCGAGGACGCCGCCGACCTGCTGCGGTTCCTCGGCGACCTGACTGTCGAGGAGGCCGCGGAACGCGGGATCCAGGCCGAGTGGCTCACCGAGCTGGAAGCGGCCCGGCGGGCGATCCGGGTGCGGATCGGCGGCGCGGAACGGTTCCTGGCGATCGAGGACGCCGGCCGGGTACGTGACGCGCTGGGCACCGCGCTGCCGGTGGGCGTGCCCGAGGCGTTCACCGAACCGGTGGCGGACCCGCTCGGGGACCTGCTGTCGCGCTACGCCCGCGGCCGGGGCCCGTTCGCGGCGGCGGACGCGGCCGCGCGGTTCGGGCTCGGCACGGCGGTCGTCACCGGCGTGCTCGACCGGATGACCGGGGAAGGCCGCCTGGTCCGCGGCGAGCTGAGCCCGGTCGGCCATCCCGAAACCCACGGCGTCGGAGTCGAGTACTGCGACGCGGCGGTGCTGCGCCGGCTTCGGCGGGCGTCGCTGGCGAAGCTGCGCGCCGAAGTCGAACCGGTCGAACCGGCGGCGCTGGGCCGGTTCCTGCCCGCGTGGCACGGGTTCGGCGGCCGCGTCCGGGCGGCCCCGACAGCGGACGACGTGCTGTCGGTGGTCGAGCAGCTCGCCGGGGCGCCGTTGCCGGCGAGCGCGGTGGAGTCGCTGATCCTGCCCGGACGGCTGCCGGGCTACTCCCCCGCCCTGCTGGACGAGCTGACCACGGCGGGCGAAGTGACGTGGGCGGGCTGCGGCGCATTGTCCGGCGGCGACGGCTGGATCGCCCTGGCCCCGACCGACGTGGCCGATCTCCTGCTGCCCGAAGTCGTCGAGGACATCCCGACCGGCCCGCTGCACGACGCGATCGTGTCCACTTTGGAGGGTGGCGCGCTGTTCTTCCGCCAGTTGGTGGACCGCGCGACGGTGCTGGTGGACAAGGCCCCCAACGACGCCGAAGTCGTGGCGGCGCTGTGGGACCTGGTCTGGGCCGGGCTGGTCACAGGCGACACCCTCGGCCCACTGCGGGCACAGGTCGCCGGGCATGGCGCCCACAAGCCCCGTCGCCAGGCGCCTCGCGGCCGCTACGCACGGCTGCGGGCGGGGCGGCCCCAGATGCCATCGCGGTCCGGCCCGCCGACGGTCGCCGGCCGCTGGGCACTGACCCCGCCCCGGGAAACCGACGCAACCCGCCGCGCCCACGCGAGGACGGAAGCGTTCTTGGAGCGCCACGGCGTCCTCACCCGCGGCGCGCTGGACACCGAACGCGTCACGGGCGGGTTCTCCGGGATCTACAAGGTCCTGCGCGGCATGGAGGACACGGGCCAGGTGATCCGCGGCTACGTGGTGGAGGGCCTCGGCGCGGCCCAGTTCGCGGCGAAGGGCGCGGTCGACCGCCTGCGCGCCCTGTCCGGCCCAGGCCGCCCGGCCCCGGGCCGCCCAGTGGTCCTGGCGGCGGCGGACCCGGCCCAACCGTACGGCGCAGCCCTCCCCTGGCCGGCGGCAACGGGCGACACGAAGCACCGCCCCGCCCGCAAGGCGGGCGCACTGGCAGTCCTGGTCGACGGAGTCCCGGCCCTGTACGTGGAGAGAGGAGGCCGATCCCTGCTGAGTTTCACAGAGGAGCGCCAGCCACTCGCAGAGGCGGCCCAGGCATTGTCGGCAGCGGTCCGCGAAGGCTGGCTGGGTCAGCTGTCGGTCCAACGCGCGGACGGCGAGCAGGCCCTGACCTCGGAGCTGGCGGAGGTGTTGCAGGAGGCAGGCTTCCGAGCCACCCCCTCCGGCCTGCGCCTACGCGCCTGACGCCGGGGCGGCCCGCCGAGCCCGGGCAGGCCAGGCGAGCGGACTGGAATCGCCAGCCCGGCCCACCACCACCGCCGCGATTGCCCGCCGATCCCGCCGAAGGCGACCCGCCGCGCCCATCCCACCGAAACCGGTCGGTCCGCCGCACCGCGCACTCCACCCTCGACCCCAGGCAGCGCAACCCAAGCCGTCGGCAGGCGAGGCTGGTTGGCGATTCCCGCGCGATCGGCTTCCTCGCTGCCCTAAGCTGCCAGTCCGACACGCACGAAGGATGTTCTGCTCATGGCGATGCGCGAACTGCGCTATTTCGGGGACCCGATCCTCAAGTCCGTCTGCGATCCGGTCACCGTGTTCGACGAGAAGCTCGAGGCGCTCGTGCGGGACCTGGTCGACTCCGTCAAGCCTGCCGGGCGCGCGGGGCTGGCCGCGCCGCAGATCGGCGTGGGGCTTCGCGTCTTCAGCTACGACGTTGCCGGGCTGACCGGGTACGTCATCAACCCCGAGATCGTCGAACTGTCCGAAGAGACACACGAGATCGACGAAGGCTGCCTGTCCGTGCCGGAGCTGTGGTTCCCCACCAAGCGCGCGAAACACGCGAAGGTGCGCGGCGTCGACGTCCACAACGAGCCCATCGAGGTCGAAGGCGAAGACGTGCTGGCCCAGTGTCTGCAGCACGAAACCGACCATCTCGACGGCGTTCTCTACCTCGACCGGCTCACCGCCGAGCGCAAGAAGTCCGCCCTGCGTGAGGCGCGCGGCAAAGACTGGTTCTGGAAGCGCTGACGGCTCACGCCGGCAAGAACAGCCTCAGCCGGGCGCCGTCGTCGATGCTGCGTTCTGTGCGCAGGCCGGCGCGGGCCGCCGTGCGGGGCAGGATGTCGTCGCCCGCCAAGCACTCGGCGGACAGCTCCCTGATGCCCTGGGCCTCCGCCAGCACCGCGAGCCGCGCCAGGAGGGCCGTTCCGATTCCCTGCTGCTGCCAGTCGTCCTCCACCAGCAGGGAAATCTCCGCTCCGCCGGTCAGCGTCGGGATGAGCTGGGCCAGGCCGATCACCTCGCGGCCGAACACCGCCAGCACGCTCGTGCCGCGCGGGGGCACCAGCAGCCGGTGGAGGCGGCGGCGCGGGACCGTCCGCACCCCCGTGTGGTAGCGGCGGAACAACGTCGCCATCGAACAGCGGCGGTGCAGCTCGGCCACCGCGTCGGCGTCGCCGGGGACCCCCTTGCGCAGTACGATCGCCGCGCCGTCCGGGCGGTCGAGGACCACCGGGCCGGCCGCGTTCCGGGCCGCTGCCGCCAGCAGCGTCACCAGCGCTTCGGCGCGGGTCAGCTCCAGCTGCACGAACGGCGCCCACTGGCGGCGCGCCACCAGCGTGCCTCCGTCGGTCAGCGCGAACACCGCCCGGTGCCCGCTCTCCGTGCGCGCCGGGTTCGCCTCGGCGGCCGGGACGAGCGTGACGACGTCCGCGGCCAGCACGTCCTTCAGCACCTCCGCCAGGCGCGCCGGGTCGTCGATCGCGCGGCGGGCCGCGAGCAGCGTCGATGCCGACGGGTCGACGAGCTCGTGGACGTCGGCGTCGATGATCGCCGTGCACTCGCAGCCCTCGGCGCGGATGGCGTCGACCAGGTGCCGCCGGGGCAGGCCGGTCGCCGGGCGCAGCACGATCTCGTCGAGCACTCCGCCCGGCACCGGCAGCACGGACAGACCGAGGATGTTGCACTCGAGGTCGGCGAGCCGGATGGCGATGCGGGCGAGGGTGCCCGGGTGGTCGTGCATCCGGATCCGCACCCGCCACGCCGACGGCGCCGCCGGCTCCTCGGCGACGGCCGTCCGGCCCGGCTGGGGCAACGCTCTGGAAGTCTCCATGCCCCCACGGTCCCCCGGGGTTGTTGCCGCTCCAGGACGCCGGTGTTTCGCGCAGGTCAGCGTTCGACGCGACCCGGCAACGCCGCCGAAACACTCAGCCAGGACCGCAGCTCGGTGGCCAGCGCGACCGGGGCGTCCAGCTGGACGAGGTGCCCGGCGCCGGCGACCGGGGCGAACGTCGCACCGCGGATGCCGGCGGCGAGCCGCTCGCCGGTGGCCTGCGGGATCCACGTGTCCTCGACGCCCCACCGCACGCGCACGGGCAGGTCGATCCGGTCCAGCCGCTCCTCGTTCTCGACCAGGTACTGCTCGTCGTACGCGGCGATCGGTCAGGTCGGCCTCCCGCAGCTCCCGGAAGCTCGCGTTGCCGATGTAGGTGCGGACCAGCGCCTCGTGGAGGGCCGGATGGCCACGACGTCGGCCATCAGCAGCGACGCGTACGGTACGCCGTGGACCAGGTGGGCGCGCAGGGAAACCGCACCGCCGTAGTCGTGCGCGGCACCACCGCGGGCCCCGATCCGGCGCGATCCCAGGCGATCCGGCGCCCCTGCCAGTCGAAGAACTCCATGATCCCCAAGCTGGGTCAGCGCGGGGTGAGCACGCAGAACTCGTTGCCCTCCGGATCGGTCAGCACCCGCCACGGCAGCGCGGGACCGCCCAGGTCCGCCGGCGCCGCACCGGCCGCGATGACCTGCGTCACCGCCGCGGCGTGATCGGCCTCCGCCGGGGGCGCGACGTCCAGGTGCACGCGGTTCTTGCCCCTCTTGACGTCGTCGTTGCGCAGGAACTCCAGCCACGGCCCCCGGCCGGACGGCGCGCGCAGCCCCACCAGGACGTCACCTTCGCGGGCCTGGATCGGGCGGCCGGTGATTCCCGCCCAGAAGCCCGCCAGGAGCTCCGGGTCATGGGCGTCGACCAGGATCGACGCCACCGCGCCGGTGTCCGCGTACCGCTCGCGGGGTTCGAGGACGCAGAACTCGTTGCCTTCCGGGTCCGCGAGCACCACCCAGGGCACGTCGCCCTGGCCGACGTCGACCCGGCGGCCGCCCAGCTCCAGGGCGCGCGCCACCAGCTCGGCCTGGTGCTCCGGGGTCGTGCTCGCCAGGTCCAGGTGGATGCGGTTCTTGACCTCCTTGGGTTCGGGGACCGGCACGAAGACGAGGTCCAGGTCCCAGCCGTCGCTTTCCGGAGCCCGGACGTCGATCTCGCCGGGCTCCTCGACGGCGACGTGCCAGCCGAGCAGCGCGGCCCAGAAGTCCGCCAGGACTTCCGGCCGCGCCGCGTCGATCACCAGGTTCACCAGGCGCGTGGTCATGCGCCGCAGGCTAACCGCCACCTCCGACAATTCCGGTTCGGCTTCCCCACCGGCCGGGTCATCGGGTCGCGAGCCGCAGCAGCGCCCAGAGCTGGGCCGCCTGGTCGTGCACGCCGCGCACGGTCACCGCGGTCAGGGACGCGCGGCCCCAGAGCCACAGGTAGATCTGCGCGGGTTTGGCCGTGACGACGTCGTCCGCGGCCTCGGCCTCCTCGGCCGAACAGCGCCAGGCCTCGGTCGTGACGGGACCGGCCCGCGCGATCCAGCTGTGCGCGCCGGCGCGGACGCCGACCGAGCCCGCCTTCGTGCCGGTCAGACCGAGCATCGGGAGCTTCTGCCCGAACCACAGGGTGAGCACCTCGTCGATGCCGTCGATCGCGACGTCTTCGGGCACGCCGCGCGGCTCGGCGCCCGACGCCTGCTCGACGTCCACCCGGTGGACGACCGTCTCGTGCAGCATCCGCCGGCGCCAGAACCCGTAGGTCCGGTCGGCCGGCCACCAGGTGTCGGCGCGGTCCTCCGGATCGTGCGCGGCGAGCTCGTCGAGCAGCTCGGTGAGGCCCTCCTCCAGGAACGCGCGCAAGCTCTGGCCCGGCTCGGGCTCGCGTGGCCAGTCTTCGGGGCTGCGGCCGTCGGTCAGCCGGCGCCGGACCAGCCGGTAGAGGCTCCCGACGTGCCGGGCGACCTCGCCGAGCGACCAGCCTGGACAAGCGGGCACCGGCGCTTCGGTCGGCGCCGCGTGCACCGCTTCGGCGAGCAGCCTGCCTTCGATTCCCAACGCCGTGAGCAACCGCCCCTGGTCGACCGGGCCGTGCTCACGCGACATGGGCTTCCCCGGTGATCGGCAGGCCGTGCACGAGACGGCGGACGAGCTCGAGGAACGGCGTGGCGGCCCCGACCAGCCCGGCGGCGGACTCGGCGGTGACCTTCCCGGTGATCCCGGCCTGCGCGGCGGCGCGGGTGGCCGAGTTGCTGGCGAAGAAGGCGGACCATTCGCGCAGCTCGGGGGCGACGGAGTCGAGCAGCACCCAGGTGCTGGCGGGCCGGGCCCGCCCCCGGTGCGGCCGCCCCCGGGCGGCGAGCACGGCGGCGGCCCCGCGAAGGGCGGCGAGGTAGGCACCGATGAAGCGTTCGGCGGGCCGGGTTTCCTGAGCGGCCTCGGCCAGCCCCCGCCGCGCTTGAGCCAGCAACCCGGCGGCGGCCGGCGACGCGGGCGGGCGCAGGGACATGGGCAGCTGCGACTGGTCGGACTCGGCGCCGGGCGGGCGGAGCTCCATGGGGAGTTCGGGCACGCCGGCGGCCGAGGCTTCGGAAGCCGGCAGATCGGCCGCGACGGGCGGCTGGGCCGGCGGCTTGGCGAGCTCGCCGGAGCCGGCGGCGGACGGCGCGACCGGCCGCGGCTCGGCCTGCAGCGCATCCGCCAGCGCGACGGGCTCGCCGGAACCGGCAACGGACGGCGCGACCGGCTGCCCGGACGGCTCCGCAGCCGACAGCTCGAGCTGCTCCGAATCCGCGACAGGCCGGCCGGAGTCGATGTCCACTGGGCGGGTCTGCTCGGGAATCTCCGGGGCCGGAAGCTCGGCTGCCGAAGTGCACAGGGCGATCGGCAGCTGCGGCTGCCGGGAATCCACCGCCGACGCAGGGCGTTGCCGCGACTCCGCTGCCGGCGACACGCACTGCCGGGAGCGCCGGGCACCGGCCGGGGACGGCTGCGGGCGCAGCGACATGGGCAGCTCCGGCTGCCCGGGATCCGTGGGGGACACGACCTTGACGGACATGGCGACCCTCCTCCTGCGCGGGTGAGCCCCGGGCACTTGACCGGTGCCCACTCACCGATGTCGAACGCCTGTTCGAACAATTTCCAGAGTAACCCCCGACCCGGTGCCCGCTCAACCCCAGGGGGCGTGGTGCGGGACACCAGGTCGGTGCCGTGATCTCATAGGTTCATGAGTTCGCTGGAGCACCCCGCCGTCGCCAAGGTGGCGGCCGCGCTGGCCGAAGCCGGGCAGCGCGGCGCCGCCGAGGGCATCCGTGTCCTGCCCGCCGAGGTCCGGACCGCCGCTCAGGCGGCCGAGGCACTCGGCGTGCCCGTCGGGGCCATCGCCAACAGCCTCATCTTCCGCCTGGGGTCCGACAAAAAAGCGCTCCTCGCCCTCACCTCGGGTGCCCACCGCGCCGATCCGGCCACCCTCGAACGGCTGGCCGGGGGCGAAATCGGCAAGGCCGACGCCGATTTCGTGCGGACGCACACCGGGCAGCCGATCGGCGGTGTCGCCCCCGTCGGGCACCCGTCGCCGCTGCCGACCCTGGTCGACACCGCGCTGCGCGAGCACGACGTCGTCTGGGCCGCCGCCGGGCACCCGAAGGCCGTCTTCCCCACGACCTTCGCCGGGCTGGTCGCCTTGACCGGGGGCACCCCGGGCGCGCTCGGCGGCGCGGAGGAGGATGGACAGCCGTGACCGCGATGCCCGCCGGCTGCTCCCGGTACGTCCAGCTCTCCGCGGACGAGTTCCGCGCCCGCCTGCCCGAAGCGCTCGACATCTACGTCCGGGCGATGCGGTACCCGGCGGGCACCGCCGAGCAGCGCGCGCCGATGTGGCTCACCCACGCGCTGCGCGAGGGCTGGCGCTGCATGGCCGCGCTCGACGCCGACGACGTCCTGCTCGGCGTGGCCTACGGCTACCGCGGCCGGGCCGGTCAGTGGTGGCACGAGCAGGTGCGCCACGGCCTGAGCCGCCGGTCCGGGGCCGCCGAGGCCGACCGGTGGCTGTCGGACTACTTCGAGCTGACCGAGATCCACGTCCGGCCGGAGAACCAGGGCCACCAGATCGGCGAGGACCTGCTGCGCAGCCTCCTGGAAGGCGTCCCGAGCGCGAACGTGCTGCTGTCGACCCCCGAGGGCACGAGCCGGGCGTGGAAGCTCTACCGCCGCACCGGCTTCGTCGACGTCCTGCGCGACTACCACTTCGCCGGCGACCCGCGGCCGTTCGCGATCCTGGGGCGGGCGCTGCCCCTCGACCCGCGCTGAGCCGAGGGGCAGCAAGCCCTCACCGCGGCTCGGGCCGCCAGTAGCCGACGACCAGCGCCGCGACCAGCACGGCGGCGCCGCACCAGGCCGTGACGCTCAGTCGCTCACCGAGCAGCGCGGCGGAGAGCACCGCGGCCGTCAGCGGCTCCAGGACCGCCGAGAGCGAGCCGAGCACGGGGTGCGCATCGGCCAGGCCGCGCAGGTACGCGGCGTACGCGAGCGCTGTCGGGACAGCGCCGAGGTAGCAGACGATCGCGAGGACGTCCGCGTGCAGCGGGACCGCCATGCCCGACCAGCTCGCGGCCGGCAGGAGCAGCAGGCCGCCGGCGAGGCAGCCGAACCCCGTCGTCGACAGCGGGTCCAGGCCTTCGACGGGCTTCGCGGTGACCAGCGTGAGGGTGGCGAAGCCGGCCGCCGCGAGCAGCGCGAAACCGAGGCCGCCGAACGAGATCGCTTCGCCCGGTGACCACTGGAGCAGCACCAGTCCGGCGAGGGTGCCCGTCACCGAGACCAGCGTCCAGCGGCGGAGTTTCCGCACCGACGCGAGGGTGACGAAGACGGGCGCGGCGCCGATCGTGGTCATGGTCGCGACGCTCACCGAGCTGAGCGCGACGGCCGCGAAGTAGCTCGCCTGGAAGAGGGCGAACAGCCCGCCGACGGCCAGGACGCGCCGGGCGGCCTCCGCGGTGCGGGGAAGGGAACGGCCGTTCAGGAGGAGGGTCGCGACGGCGCCGCCGACGAGCAGCCGGTAGTCGGCGACGGCGAGCGGATGGAGGCCGGCCCGCCGGGCAAGCAGCGAGCCGGCGAGGCCACCGGTGCCCCAGAGGACACCGGCGAGAACGAGCGCGGCCGAAGAATGGGCGCGCGTGGACAGAGACACCAAGGGAACGCTCCTGCGTCGAAGGAAAAACGGAGATCGACGACGCGGGGTGAGTGCGCACCACGAATCAGCCGCGGGCCCCGAAGGCCACGCGGCGGAGGACCACCCCGCTCAGGCGCGAGGCGGTGGGGTGACGAAGAGGATTCGGCGCACGGAGGAAACCTATCGGGGAGACGCGAAGCGGGGCCACCGGTTTTCGGTGGCCCCGCCCCCGAGTGCTCAGTCCAGGTGGGACAGCTGCTCCCGCAGCGTGTCCAGGCCCATCCCGCCCAGCTTGAGCGCCTCCGTGTGGAACCGCTTGATGTCGAACCCCGCGCCGGCGCGGGCCTGGGCCTCGGAGCGGGCCGTCAGCCAGAGGCGCTCGCCGATCTTGTACGCCGGGGCCTGGCCCGGCCAGCCCAGGTAGCGGTCGATCTCGTCGCGGATGTGGGCCTGGTCCGTGATCGTGCGGGTGAGCATGAACTCCAGGCCCAGCTCCGGCGTCCACCGCTCGCCCTCGTGGAAGCCCGTTCCCGCCGGAATCCGCAGCTCCAGGTGCATGCCGAGGTCCACCACGACGCGGGCGGCGCGGAACAGCTGCTCCGACAGCATCCCCAGCAGGTCGCCGTCGTCGGCGAGGTAGCCCAGTTCCTCCATCAGGCGCTCCGCGTACAGGGCCCAGCCCTCCGCGTGGCCCGAGGTGAACGCCAGCAGCCTCTGGTACTTGTTCAGCCCGCCCGACTGGTCCACCGCCGTCGCGATCTGGAGGTGGTGACCCGGTGCGCCCTCGTGGTACACCGTGCTCGTCTCGCGCCAGGTGCTGAACTCGTCACGGCCCGCCGGGAGGGACCACCACATGCGGCCCGGCCGCACGAAGTCCTCGCTCGGTCCCGTGTAGTACGCGCCGACGCCGCCTCCGGGCGGGGCGATCTTGCACTCCAGGGCCATCACCCGGTCGGAGATGTCGAAGTGCTTGCCGCGCAACGACTCCAGGGCGTCGTCGGACAGGCGCTGCATCCACGCCTCGAACTCCGCGCGGCCACGGATGCGGTACCGCGCGTCCGCGTCGAGAGCGGCCGCGGCCTCCGGGACGGACGCGCCCGGCTTGATCCGGTTCGCCACCGCGCGCATCTCGGCCTCGATCCGGGCGAACTCCGCCCAGCCCCACTCGTACGCCTCCCGCAGGTCCAGCGTGGCGCCGACGAAGAACCGGGACCACAGGCGGTAGACGTCCTCGCCGACGGCGTCCTTGACCGGGGCCTTCGGGGCCAGTTCGGCCCGCAGGAAGCCGGCGAACTCCGCGAACGCCTCGTCGGCGGCCCGCGCGTGACGCCCGAGGTCGGCCTGCAGCCCCTCCGGCGCCGCGCCGCCGGCGAGCTCGGTGAAGAAGCCCGTCTCCTCCTTCAGCCCCGCCCACGTTTCGCACTGCTCCGCGACCTTCGCGACCTGCCGCAGCGCCGCGACGTGCCCCGCGTCGGACGCCGAAAGCAGGCCGCTGCGGATGTTCGCCAGCGCTTGCGGGACCTCGGCGATCCGGTCCGAGAGGACCGCCCAGTCCCGCTCGGTTTCCCGGGGCATCAGGTCGAACGCCATCCGCAGTTCCTGCACCGGGCTGGAGATGACGTTCAGGCTCGCCACGTCCAGGCCGGCCTCGTGGATCTCCAGCTCCAGGCCGACGCGCTCGGTGAACACGGCCTTCGCCGCGCGCTCGGCGGCGTCCCGCGGCTCGGCGGCGGTGACGGCGGCGTGCGCCCGCGCGGCCAGGCCGGCGCGCTCGGCGTACCCGTCCGCCGAGTAGTCGGTCAGCCGGTGGTCGTGGCCGGCGATCCCGTGCGCGGTCGCCGCGACCGGGTCGGCGGCCGCGTAGTCGTCGACGTACCGGTCACAGATTTCGTGCACGCCTTCGGAAGCAGTAGAAGCCATGTCCGGCACGCTACCGGGCCACCCGTACCTGGTGGTACGTACTTAAGCACGGGCCGGGACGAGGCCCAGCCGGGCGATCACCTCGCGCGTCGCCTTCGACCGGTTGAACGTGTAGAAGTGCAGGTTCGGCACGCCCTCGGCGATCAGCTTCTCGCACAGTTCCGTCGTGACGTCGATGCCCGCCGCGCGGAACGCCTTGGGGTCGTCGGCCAGCGGTTCGAGCCGGTCCAGGAGCTTGCGGGGGGCCGGCGCGCCGGACAGCTTGATCGTCGTCTGCAGGGTCCGCATCGTCGTCAGCGGCATGACCCCGGGCAGCACCGGCACGTCGCAGCCGGTCGCGGCGACCCGGTCGCGCAGGCGCAGGAAGTCCTCGGGGACGTGGAACAGCTGCGCGATCGCGAAGTCCGCGCCCGCGCGCAGCTTGCGGACCAGGTACTTCGTGTCCGACTCGAGGTCGGACGAACGCGGGTGGCCGTAGGTGTACGCCGACACGCCGACGCAGAAGTCGCCCAGCTCGCGGACCAGCTGCACCAGCTCTTCGGCGTAGGTGAGGCCCTCGGGGTGCGGGATCCACTCGCCGTAGACGTCGCCGGGCGGGTCGCCGCGCAGCGCGAGGATGTTGCGGACGCCGACCGAGGCGTACCAGCCGATCACGTTCCGCAGCTCGGCGACGGAGTGGTTGACCGCGGTCAGGTGCGCCATCGGCACCAGCGTCGTCTCGGTCGCGACGCGGGCGATGCTGCGGACCGTGCCGTCGCGGCTGGAGCCGCCGGCCCCGTAGGTGATCGACATGTAGGCCGGGTCGTACGGCTCGAGTTCCCGGATGGCCTTCCACAGGACGGCCTCGTCCGCCGTGTCCCGGGGTGGGAAGAACTCGATGGAGAACTTCGGCCCGTCTCCTCGCAACCGCTCGATCACCGACGTCATACCTCGAATGTTAAGGGGCCCGGCTCTAGACTCGATACAGGAGTGAGCGATGAGGTACGACGACGCGAGCTGGGACGAAGACGTGCGCCTGGCCGTTTACCACGCCTTCGCCGACCGCGGCCGCGCGCCGACCGGGCCGGAGCTGGCGGACGCCGCGGGCGGGTCGCTCGCCGTGGCCAAGCAGGCGCTGCACCGCCTCGCCGACGCCCACCACCTGGTGCTCGACGAGTGCGAGCACGTCGTGCTGGCCCACCCGTTCGCGGCGAAGCCGCTCGGGTTCTCCGTGATGGGCTCGCACACGCTCTGGTGGGGCGGCTGCGCGTGGGACTCGTTCGCCATCCCCCACCTGGTCGACGACGAGCCCGAGGTGCTGGTCGCCACCCGCTGCCCCGGCTGCGCCCAGCCGCACGCCCTGGTCGTGAACCGCACGGGGCCGCCGGAGGGCGCGCAGGTGGCGCACTTCCTCGTTCCCGCCGCGCGGATGTGGGACGACGTGCTGCACACCTGCGGCCACCAGCGGCTGTTCTGCTGCGAGTCCTGTGTGGACGCCTGGCTCGCGGCGACCGCGCAGGCCAAGGGGTACGTCATGGATCTCGTCACGCTCTGGCGGCTCGCCCGCGGCTGGTACGCGGGCCGGCTCGAGCGCGGCTACCGGCGGCGAGAACCGGACAGCGCGGTCGCCTACTTCGCCGAGGCGGGCCTGACCGGGCCGTTCTGGGCCCCGGCCACGGCCGGAGTCTGATTCGCCACATCCGGGTGCCCCGGCGGGCCCCGCCTGCGCGGGTTCGGCGAGGATGGCGGGATGAACGCGCCCGCCGCCGACAGTGACCTGCCCGCCCACGTCGAGCGCGCGCTGGCCGGGTTCCTCGATCGGGCGGGCACCGCGATCCTCGCCACCGAGCCCACCGTGGCCGCCGGGATCGACGCGCTGCGCGGGTTCGTGCTGGGCGGCGGCAAACGCTTGCGCCCGACCTTCGCCTGGTGGGGCTGGCGCGGCGCGGGCGGTGACCCGGCGGGCCCGGACGCGGAGGGCGTGCTGCAGGCGGTGTCCAGCCTGGAGCTGATCCAGGCGTGCGCGCTGATCCACGACGACCTCATCGACTCCTCCGACTCCCGCCGCGGCAACCCGACGGTGCACATCGCGGGCGCGAAGCTGCACGCCGACCGCGGCTGGCTCGGCTCCCCCGCGACGTTCGGCCTGGCCACCGCGGTCCTGGTCGGCGACCTGGCGCTGGCCTGGGCCGACGACATGTTCGCGGACGCGCCCCTGCCCGCGGAGACGCTCGCCGCGGCGCGCCCGGCTTGGCGCGCGATGCGCACCGAAGTCCTCGCCGGGCAGTACCTCGACGTCCGCACGCAGGCCACCGGGGACGCCTCGGTCGAGGCCGCGCTCAAGATCGACCGGCTCAAGACCGCCGCCTACACCGTGCAGCGGCCGCTGCACCTGGGCGCCGCCCTCGGCGGCGCGTCGCCGGAACTGATCGCCACGCTGCTGGAGTTCGGCGGCGAGGTCGGCGTGGCGTTCCAGCTGCGCGACGACCTGCTCGGCGTCTTCGGCGACCCGTCGGTCACCGGCAAGCCCGCCGGGGACGACCTGCGCGAGGGCAAGCGCACCCTGCTCGTCGCGCTCGGCCTGCAGCTCGCCGCCGAGAAGGACGAGCAGGCCGCGGCCACGGTGATCGCGGACGCGATCGGCGACGCGGACCTGTCCGACGAAGGCGTCGAGACCGTCCGGATGGCGTTGCAGCAGGTCGGCGCGGTCGACGCGGTCGAGCGCCGGATCGACGAGCTGACGTCGGCGGCGATGGCCGCGCTGGACCGCGCGCACCTGGCCGAGCCCGCGCCCGCGGCGCTGACCGGGCTGGTCGTCAAGGCCACCCAGCGGACGTACTGACGTGCGCACGCTCGAGGCACCGGCCGACCACGTCGTCGTCATCGGCGCGGGACTGGCCGGGCTTTCGGCGACCCTGCACCTGCTCGGCGCCGGACGGCAGGTCACGCTGCTGGAACAGGCGGACGTCCCGGGCGGCCGGGCCGGGCAGCAGAGCTTCGACGGCAACGCCGTGGACACCGGCGCGAGCGTGCTCACCATGCCGGAGCTGCTCGAAGAGGCGTTCGCCGCGGTCGGCGAGCCGCTGGCCAAGAACCTGCGCCTGACCAGGCTCGACCCGGCGTACCGGGCACGGTTCGCCGACGGCAGCTCACTGGCGCTGCGCACCGACGGCGACGCGATGGAGGCCGAAGTCCGCGCCTTCGCCGGCGCCCGCGAAGCGGCCGGCTACCGGGCGTTGCGCCGCTGGCTGACCGAGCTGTACGCGGCGCAGAAGGACCACTTCCTGGCCGCGAACTTCGACTCGCCGCTCGACCTGGCCCGCCCCGAGCTGGCCCGCCTGGCCGCGCTGGGCGGCTTCGGGCGGCTCGGCCCGCGCGTCGGGCGGTACCTGCTCGACGAGCGCGTGCGGCGGCTCTTCACCTTCCAGGCGCTCTACGCGGGCCTCGACCCGGCCCGCGCGATCGGCGCGTACGGCGTCATCGCCTACATGGACACCGTCGGCGGCGTCTACTACCCCGAAGGCGGGATGGGCGAGATCGGCCGGGCGATGACCGGGGCCGCCGCGCGAGCGGGCGCGGACGTGCGGTTCGGGACCGAGGCCGCGTGGCTCGAGCGGGTGCATTCGCGGGTGCGCGCGGTCCGGACGCGCTCGGGCGAGCGGATCGCCTGCGACGCCGTCGTGCTGGCCACCGAGCTCGGCACGGCCTACCGGCTCCTCGGCGCGCGGCCCCGCCGTCCGCTGCCGCTGCGCTATTCGCCGTCGGCCGTCGTCCTGCACGGGCGGACCGGCGAAAAGTGGGACCTCGGGCACCACACCATCTTCTTCGGCGGCGCCTGGGAGCGGACATTCGCCGAGATCATCCGCGAAGGCAAGCTGATGAGCGACCCGTCGCTGCTGGTCACCCGGCCGACGGCGACCGACCCGGGGCTGGCCGGGCGCGGCGGAGAGATCGTCTCGGTGCTCGCGCCCGCGCCGAACCTGCGCCGCGGGCCGATCGACTGGGAGCGCGTCCGCGGGCCGTACCGCGAAGAGCTGCTGCGGACCCTGGAAGCGCGCGGGCTGACCGGCTTCGGGGGCGAGTTCAGCGTCGACGAGACGATCACCCCGGCGGACTGGGCGGCGCGCGGGCTCACCGCCGGGACGCCGTTCTCGCTGGCGCACACGTTCACCCAGACCGGCCCGTTCCGGCCGGCGAACCTGGTCCGCGCGGCCGGGAACGTCGTGCTGGCCGGCTGCGGCACCACGCCCGGCGTCGGCATCCCGCCGGTGCTCATCTCCGGCCGGCTGGCGGCGGAACGGATCACCGGCCGGTGAACGAACTCGACGCGGCGGGCATCCGTTCGCCGGAGCTGCGGGCGGCGTACACCGAGTGCCGCCGCATCAACGCCCACTACGGCCGCACGTTCTTCCTCGCGACGCGGCTGCTGCCGGCCCGCGCCCGGCCGGCGGCGCACACGCTGTACGGCTTCGCGCGGATGGCGGACGAGCTGGTCGACAACCCGGCACCGGGCAGCGATCCGGCGGCTTCCCTGGACGCGGTCGGCGAGATGGTCGACGTCGTCTTCGCGGGCGGCACGCCGGACGACCCGGTGCTGGCGGCGCTGTCGGACACGGTGCGGCGCTACGGCCTCGCGCGGGAGTTGTTCGACGCGTTCCTGAAGTCGATGCGGATGGACCTTTCGCCGGTCGAATACCGGACGTTCGGCGAGCTCGGGGACTACATGTACGGCTCGGCCGCGGTGATCGGGCTGCAGATGCTGCCGGTGTTCGGCACGGTGGGCGCCGTGGCGGACGCGGAGCCGGGCGCGATCGCGCTCGGCGAGGCGTTCCAGCTGACGAACTTCCTCCGCGACGTCGGCGAGGACCTCGACCGGGGACGGCTCTACCTGCCGCTCGACGAGCTGGCCGCGTTCGGCGTCTCGCGCTCGATGCTGGAGCGGCGCGCCCCGGACCCGCGGATCCGGGCGGCGCTGGCGTACTTCGTCGCGCGCACCCGGGCGGTGTACCGGCGGGCCGAGGCGGGGGTGGCGTTGCTGCGTCCGGAATCGCGCCCGTGCGTGCGGACGGCGTTGACGTTGTACGAGGGCATCCTGGACGAGATCGTGGCCCTGGACTACGACATCCTGACGCGGCGGGCGGTGGTGCCGAAGTCGCGGAGGCTGGTGGTCGCAGTACCCCCATTGGCCACGGTCTGGGCGCGCGAGACGTTCCGCGGCGGTCGTAGGCTGCGATCATGACCCAACGACGCATCCGGATCGGCCTGCAGCTCCAGCCGCAGCACGCCGACTACGACAGCATCCGGCGCACCGCGTCGGCCGCCGAAGACCTCGGGGCCGACATCGTCTTCAACTGGGACCACTTCTACCCGCTGTACGGCGAGCCCGAGGGCAAGCACTTCGAGTGCTGGACGATGCTCGGCGCGTGGGCGGAGTCGACGTCCCGGGTGGAGATCGGCGCGCTCGTCACCTGCAACAGCTACCGCAACCCCGAGCTGCTCGCCGACATGGCCCGCACGGTCGACCACATCTCCGGCGGCCGGCTCATCCTCGGCATCGGCTCCGGCTGGTTCGAGAAGGACTACGACGAGTACGGCTACGAGTTCGGCACCGCCGGCGGCCGGCTCGACGACCTCGCCGAGTCCCTCCCGCGCATCGAGTCGCGCCTGGGCAAGCTGAACCCGGCACCGACCCGCAAGATCCCGGTGCTCATCGGCGGCGGCGGCGAGAAGAAGACGCTCAAGCTGGTCGCCAAGCACGCCGACATCTGGCACGGCTTCGGCGACCCGGAGGTCGTCGGCCGCAAGGTCAAGATCCTCGACCAGCACTGCGCGGACGTCGGCCGCGACCCGGCCGAGATCGAGCGTTCGTGCGGCGTCCAGGGCGAGCCGGACGAGCTCGGGCCGAAGCTGCTGGAGCTGGGCGTCACGACGTTCACCGTCGGCGTCGGCGGCCCGGACTACGACCTCGACGCGCTGAAGTCCTGGATCGCCTGGCGCGACAAGACCCAGGGCTGAGTTGCCCGGTGGCCGGGACCCGCCCGTGGTCCCGGCCCGCGCGCCCGGTGCGCGGCGACGCGTTCGCGCGTCGCGCACCGGGGCGAGCAGTACCTTCGCGGGCTTCCCCCGCCCGTGTGGGCGAACGGCTTCCCGCACGTCGGTGACGCGCACAGCCCGCCCGGCACCCCCTGGCGCTCCGCCAGCAGCGACGCCAGCCCCAGCGCCGACGACGTCACCAGCCACGCTCCCCACGGCCCGTCGTCGGCCGCGTCCGCGTGCAGGTGCCAGCCGTAGCCCTCTTCGTGGTTCGTCAGGCGCGGCGGGCCCGCGTACGCCGCGAACAACGCGTTGAGCACCGAAGCCGCCGAAGCGACGTCGCGCGCCGCGAACACTTCGCGCAGCTCGCGGGCCGCCGCCCGCAAATCCGCGATGTCCTCCGGGGACAGCGAGACCTCCGGTTCGCCGTGATTGCGCAGCACCTGCGCCACCGCGGCCGGGTCGGGAGACGGGACCAGCAGGACGTTCAGCAGGTCGACAGCGCGCTGCACGGAATCCCGGTGCGGAAAGGCCATGCCCCACTGTAACGTCTCGCCAGTGATAAGACGTTACCTGCTCGGCGCCACGCTCGCCCGGACCGGTGACGAGCTGTCCGGCCCCGCCTTGCTGCTGCTCGGGATGACCGCGGGCCCGCACGCCGGCGCGGCCCTGTTCGCCGGGCTGACCGCGGCCGCCGCCGTGGGCGGGCCCGGGTTCGGCGCCCTGCTGGATCGCAGCGCTCACCCCGGGCGGCTGCTCGCCGTCGCGCTGGGCGGCTACGCGGGCGGGATCGCGCTGGTCAGCGCCCTTTTCGGGCACTTGCCGCTACTCGCCGTCGTCGGAGTGGCGGTTGTCGCCGGGCTGCTCAACCCCGCCATCGCCGGTGGCTGGACCGCGCAGCTGCCTGCCGTCGCCGGGCCGGCGCTGCCGAAAGCCAGCCGGCTCGACGCCATGACGTTCACCGCCGCCGCCCTCGCCGGGCCCGGGCTCGCCGGGCTCCTCGGCGGCTCGGCCGGCCTGGTCGCCGCGGTCGGCATGGTTGCCGTGGCGATGCCCGTGGCGTGGTTCCTGCCGAAGCGGACGCCGAGGAAGTCTCGCCTCAGGGACGGCTTCCGGGTCCTGGTCCGCAACGCGCCGCTGCGGCGGGCGACCGTCGCCTCGACGATCTCCTGCACGGGGATCGGCATGGTCACCGTCAGTTATCCCCTGCTGGGCGCGGCGCACCTGCGCGGCCCGGCGGACGGCGCCCTGCTGCTGGCCGTCCTGGCCGTGGCCTCCCTGCTGGCCAACGCCGTCTTCGCGAAGAAGCCGCTGCCGTGGGCGCCCGACCGGATCGTCTGGCTGAGCACGCTCCTGCTGGCCGTGAGCTGCCTCGTGGCCGCGACCGGGCACGGCGTCGCCGTCGCGGCCGTACTGGCCGGAGTCGCCGAAGGTCCGCAGCTCACGGCGTTGTTCGCGATCCGCCACCGGGAGGCACCGGAGCACGTCCGCGCGCAGGTGTTCACAACGGCGGCGAGCGTGAAGATCACCGGGCTGGCCGCGGGCGCGGCGCTGGCCGGGCCACTGGCCGCGTGGTCGCTGCCGGCGTGCCTGATCGCCGCGGCGGCTGTTCAGCTGATCGCCGCGGCGAGCTGTATCAGCAGTGACATCCGGGGCTTCGCCCCGGGCCGGGGGCTCCGCCACCCGGACCCCCGAAAGAGCTGCGGGTCAGAACGCCATCGCCTGGGCGCGCCGCTTGACCTCGGTGCCGTGGCTGGTCCGCAGGGCGTTGATGGGCGTGCTCCCGGGCAGCGTGTCGTCCGCGGTGAACAGCCACCGCAGCATCTCGGTCCGGGAGAACCCCGAATCGGCGAGCACGGTGATCGTCCCGGTCAGGCCCTTGACGACGCCGTCCTTCACGAAGAAATCGCTGGGCACGCACAGTTCGCCGCCGCGCTTGAGCGCGATCAGCTGCCCGTCGCGCAGCATCTGCCGCACCTTGTTGGCCGAAGTCCCGAGGACGGTCGCCACCTCCGCCAGCGGAAGGACCGCGATGGCGGTGTCGAGGATGTCTTCGGCGACAGGAATCCCACTCACAGGTGACACTGTGCCACATTCCGTCCCCTCACCCGCTAGTGCGCACGGGTGACCCGCGAGGTCTCCTCCACGAGGCGTGTGCGATTCCGTACGATCCATACTCGTGACACGCACCCAACCCAGCCTGGTCGGCACGCTCTTGGAGCGGCGCTACCGGGTGGACCGGCTGCTCGCCCACGGCGGAATGTCTTCCGTCTATCGGGGGACGGACACCCGGCTGGACCGTCCGGTCGCGATCAAGATCATGGACCCGCGCTTCGCCGACGACCGGTCGTTCGTGGACCGGTTCGTGCGCGAGGCGCAGTCCGCGGCGCAGCTGCACCACCCGCACGTCGTGGCGGTGCACGACCAGGGCTTCGACCTGCCGCCGGGTGCGGAGTCGGGCCTGGCGTTCCTGGTGATGGAGCTGGTGGACGGCGGGACGCTGCGCGACCTGCTGGACGACGAGGGCCCGCTGGACGTCGCGGTGGCGCTGAGCGTCGCCGAGCCGGTGCTGTCGGCGCTGGCCGCCGCGCACGCCTCCGGGCTGGTGCACCGGGACGTGAAGCCGGAGAACGTGCTGATCGGCCGGGTCGGGCAGCACACCGGCGGTGCGGTGAAGGTGGCGGACTTCGGCCTGGTGCGGGCCGTGGCGAGCGCGGGCACGACCAGCTCGAGCGTCATCCTCGGCACGGTCGCCTACCTCGCCCCCGAGCAGGTCGAAACCGGCGCGGCGTCCGCGCGCGGCGACGTCTACTCGGCCGGGATCCTGCTCTACGAGATGCTGACCGGCCAGGTCCCCTACACCGGGGACACGGCCATCTCGGTCGCCTACCGGCACGTGAACGACGACGTGCCGCCGCCAAGCCGGCTGCGCCCGGACCTGCCGCCCGCCCTCGACGACCTGGTCGTCCGGGCGACGCGCCGCGACCCGCGGCTGCGGCCGGCCGACGCCGGGGAGTTCCTCACCGAGCTGACCGCGGTGCGCGCCCAGCTGGGGCTGCTGCCGGTGACCGTGCCGATCCCGGTGTCCCACGGCCAGGGCGACCTCGCCGACACCGAGCGCACGCTGCCGCGGATCCCGCAGGTGCCCGACACCGAGAAGACGATGCCGGTGCACCGCCCGAACGTGACGCGGGCGCTGAGCCACGCCGCCGGGCCGGCGACCACCCGGGTGCCGCCCGTGGCGCCGCCCCCGCCGCGGCGCCGGAGCCGGCCCGAGCCGGAGAAGCCGCCGCAGGACAACCGCAAGCGGATCCTCGTCATCGCGGCCGCGGTGCTGCTGCTCGGCGGCCTGATCGGGGCGTTCGCGTTCATCCTGACCGACACCGGCGGCGACAAGACCGCGCGGGTGCCGAAGCTGGTCGGGCTCAACCAGGCCGCGGCCGGCGACGCGCTGCGGGCGGTGAAGCTGAACCCGCAGTTCAGCCAGGAGTACGACAACACCGCACCGTCGAACACGGTGCTGCGCGCCGACCCGGCCGAGGGCACCACGCTGTCACCGAACGCGACGGTGTCGGTGGTGCTGTCGAAGGGCCGCCCGCAGGTGCCGGACATCCAGCCGGGCACCGCGCTCGCCGACGCCGAGCAGGCGATCAAGGCGTCGCAGCTGACCCCGGTCCGCGGCGGCGACGACTTCGACGCCGAGGTCCCGCAGGGCGCGGTCATCCGCACGACGCCGTCGGCGGGCAGCCAGTTGACCATCGGCGGCCAGGTCACGATCATCGTGTCGAAGGGCCCGATCCCGCTGCCGCCGGTCCCGGACGTCACCGGCCGGCCCAAGGACGAGGCCTTCCAGCTGCTGCAGCAGGCCGGGTTCGAGCCGTTCCAGGCGGGCGAGGAGTTCAAGCAGGACGTCCCGGCCGGCGCGGTCACCCGGACCGACCCGCCGGCGAACGCCCAGCCGAAGGCCAAGCGGATCGGCGTGTTCGTCAACAACGCGGTCCAGGTACCGGACGTCCGGTTCCGCTCGTTCGAGGACGCCCAGAAGATCCTGGAGCAGGCCGGTCTGAAGGCCGACCGCGAAGGCGGCCGCGGGCGCGGCAACGGCGGTGGCGGCGGGTTCGACTTCGTGTTCCAGCAGGACCCGCAGCCGGGCACGTTCGTGGCGAAGAACTCCAAGGTCAAGCTGAAGGGCTTCGGGGGATGATCGGCAGCCGAGGCCGCGTGACGGGCACGATCGGCCCCGGCCTCATCGGCGAAGTGCTGCTGAACGTCCGCGGCGGCACGGAGGCGTTCTACGCGTACCCGGCGGACCCGGAGGAGACGTTCAGCTCCGGCACCCAGGTGCTGGTGGTGGACTTCGAACCGCCGCGGACGGTTTATGTCGAACGGTGGCAACCGCTGACCCGCTGACGACGGGCTCGGCGGCCCCGCTCCGCCCGGCTTCCGGTGTCGCGAATGACTCATTCGGGACCTCGGACGTCCCGAATGAGTGCCTATTGGCGCCGCGGCCAACAACGGATCCGGATGGCTGGCCGGGCGTCCGCGGCGAAGGA
>NZ_JBSFNC010000055.1:0-55142 GCF_053586895.1 Amycolatopsis sp. NPDC003731
ATCTGTTGTGGGGAGGAGAATCACGCAACCGGATACAAGGGACGTACAAACCGGATTCGCCCGTTCTCGACCACGAAGCCGCCTCGACACCGGTGACGGCATGTAATTCCAACCACATTCGGGCCCGTTTTCACTGGTCCAGCCGTGTTGACCGGCGTCACGGAGAGTTTCAAGGGGCCCCCACTGGACTCTCCCGTGCTCGTTTCGTAACCTGTTCGAGATCTCGCGGCCCCCGGTCGTCCCCAGACGGCGACGCGAGATCGCCGCCGACACCCCCTGCCGGGTACCGGACCCCCACCGCGGGCTCTTCCTGTTGCGGTCGAGCACGCCCCGGGGACGGGCGAGGCCCCCGACTCGCCGTCCCGGTACCCGCCGGCGGCCGATCAGCAAAGGAGACCGGCGCGAGAATGCGTTCGCATCCCGTCAAGCGCGTGGTGTCAGGTGCCCTCGCAGCGGCCTCGGTGATCACCGTCGTCACCATGGCCCAGCCGGCCACCGCCGCCCCCGTCCCCGCGCTCCAGGCGCCGCCTACCGGCTCCGACGCCCTCGCCAAGTACCGCGAACTCGCGGCGCAGGCGGAAAAGCTCAACGAGGACCTGCTCCGCGCCCAGGACGACCTGACCGCGAAGCAGGGCCAGCTCGACAAGGCCAACGCCGACGTCACCAACGCGAAGAACGCCGGCGCCCAGGCGATCGAGGCGAAGCGGAAATACCAGTCCGAAGTGGACAAGTTCGCCGGTGCGTCGTTCACCAGCGGTGTCCAGATGAACAAGCTGTCGGCGCTGCTGGCCGGAACGTCCACTCAGGACTTCCTGGACCGTTCGGCGGCGCTCGAGGTCATCGCGACCGACAAGAACGCCGCGATGGACAACCTCAGCGGCGCGGCGGCCAAGGCCGCGGCGGCCGAGAAGACGGCCGCCGACGCGGCGAAGCAGGCGCAGGACGCCCGGGACGCGGCGGCGAAGCTGGCCTCGGACATCGAGGCCAAGAAGAAGGACCTGCAGGGCCAGATCGACCAGATCGAGGCCCAGAGCCGGTCCCTCAGCAACGCGGACAAGGCCGCCCAGAAGGACACCGGCGGGGCGGCGCCGAACGTCAAGGCGCCCACCGCGGCGGCCCAGACCGCGGTCAACGCGGCGCTGAGCAAGCTCGGCAGCGCCTACGTCTGGGGCGCCACCGGGCCGAGCACGTTCGACTGCTCCGGCCTGATGCAGTGGGCGTACAAGCAGGCCGGGATCTCCCTGCCGCGGAACTCGGCGGCCCAGGCCGGGTTCGGCACGCCGGTGTCGCGCGACCAGCTGCAACCCGGCGACCTGGTCGCCTACTACTCCCCTGTGTCCCACATCGGGATGTACATCGGCGACGGCAAGATGGTGCACGCGCCCACGAGCGGCGACGTCGTCAAGATCTCGCCGCTGATGAGCCAGTACGCGGGAGCCACGCGCCCCACGGCCTGAGCGCACGACCGGTGCCCCGTTCCGCGAAGTGTAGAAATCGCGGAACGGGGCACTTTTCGCGCATGGAAGACATCCCTGACGCCGCCACCGTCGAAGCCGTCGGCAAGGTGACCGAGGCGCTCGAGACGATCGAGCGCGCCCGCGGGCACCTCTACTCCTTCCACCAGCTGACCGGAAGCGCGGACCTGGCGCTCGGCGAGGCCGTGGAGCAGCTGGAGAAGGCCGGGCACGGCGACTGGGCGCGGCGGATCTCCGAAGAGCTCATCGGGCTCAACGTGTTACCCGATCGGTGGACATTCCAGGTCGTCGAGGAGTACGACGACGGCTACTACAAGGCGTGCCGCGACCTCGAGCGCGAGCTGCTCGCTTCGCTCACCGGAGGACGCCGCCACCTGCACGAACAGCAGATGAAGGACGACCGCCGCACGCACGGGCGGCCGGGCCACGAGGCGGGTGCCCCGAGCACGCCCCCGGCCGGCACCTGACCGGCGATTGTCGGACCCCTGCGCTACAGTCGACCGCAGACGAACAAACGTTCGATTGGAGGAGTCGTGACCGATCAGGTGGAGCCCAACCCCGAGAAGGACCCGAGCGACTGGACCACCGGCGACGAGCCGATGACCGGGCCGCAGAAGTCGTACCTGCAGACGCTGGCGCAGGAAGCCGGCGAAGAGGTGCCGGAGGGCCTGACGAAGGCAGAGGCGTCCGAGCGGATCGACGCCCTGCAGAAGGCGACCGGCCGCGGCACGTGAGGGGTCAGCGCGCGGGGATCCGCCACAGCACGGTGGGTTGCCGTTCACCCCGCCGGGCCCGCGCCCGGACGGCGAGCAGCCAGCCGATGCCGATCACCGAAGCGAGGGCGAGGCCGCCCCAGGAGAGCACGGTGAAGACGTCGGCCTGCAGCGCGGTCGGCTGCGGCTGGTAGCCCTGTTCGAGCTGGACGTGCTGCCAGGGCGTGCCGGTGAGCAGCAGGGTGAGCACGAGGGCGATGCCGTGCATGGCGTCCCAGAGGGCGTGGAGGAGGGCGACACCGAGGTAGCTGAGCAGCAGGCGGAGCGTCAGGGCGAAGTGGCGGTGGTCGCTGGCGGAGAAGAGCACGCCGCCGAGGATCGCGGTCCACAGGCCGTGGCCCACGGGCGCGAGCACGCCGCGGAGCAGCTCGGTCTGGACGAGGTCCATGAGCGAGAGCCCGCGTTCGGTGAACAGCGCGGTGAAGGCATAGCCGGCCGACTCGAAGGCGGCGAACCCGAACCCCACGGTGGCGCCCAGGACGAGCCCGTCGGTGGCGAACTTGACCCGGAGGTGCCGAGTGAGCACGGCCAGCACGGCGAGCTTGACGGCCTCTTCGATCAGCCCGACCCCGGCGAACAGCCAAGCGGAGGGATGCAGCAGGTAGGACTCGAGCAGCGAGGCGGCCAGCACCCCGAGCACCCCACCGGCGACGAAGGTGCTGAAGAGCAGCTCGGAGGTGACCTCACCACTCCGCCGCCGCCCGAAAGCCCAGGCGACGAAGGTGACGGGCACGAGAAAGCTCCCGAGCAGCACCACGGTGGGCACGAGGTTCGGGTTGCCGGTGACGAAGGTGACGACCACGGCAAGCACCCAGAGAAGGGCACCGACGAGGAACATCCGCAGCCAGACCCGGCGTGACCGGGCCCCGGCCGCGGGCCGAGCGGACGGATGGGCCATGGGGGTACTGTGCCCTGGTTTCGGCAGCTCCGCACCCGCTGGACTTCGATCCCGGCTGCGAGGTTCGCCTTGCTCACGCCGGCTCGCCCTCGCTCGCGCCGGTGCACCCGCGCCGGGCGGCGCCCGCGCCGGGCCACACCCGCGCCGGGCCACGGTTCCGTCGGGTCACGCCGGGCGGCACCCGCGCCGAGCCACGCTCGCGCCAGGCCAACGCTCGCGTTGGCCTCACCGGTGCGCCCCGGCGGGGCCACGCCCGCGCGAGCACACCCCTCGCCATGCCGCCACTCCCCTAGCCAGGCCGCACGCGCGCCGGTGCACCCGCGCTGGATGGCGCCCGCGCCGGATGGCGCCCGCGCCGGGCCGCGCTCACGTCGGCCCCGCCCGCGCACCCTCGCCGGGCCGCGCCCGCGCACCCTCGCCGGGCCGCGCCTGCGCACCCTCTCGCCAAGACGTCTGTCGCGGCTCCCCAGGCAAGCCGCACGCGCCGATCGACCCTCAGCGAGCCGCCGGGCTTGAGCCGGCCCACGCCACGCCTTCCGGTCCGCCGAGCCGCCAGGTCGCCTTGGCGCCCCAGCGCTTGAGCCGAGGCAAGCACCACCGTCCACGTGCGGTTCGGCGCCACAAGGGCTTGTCCGGGCGCGCGGTGCGTCCTTCGGCGGCACTCCCCGAGTCCGGCCGGCACAGCACCCGGCCCGCACCCTCATCGGTGTGCCCCACACCACGGCTTGCGAACCGCCCCAGCGGGTAGCCAACCCGAGATGCCCTACTGCCGAAGGAGGACATCCCGTGTACCTGACCGTGCTGCTCGTCAGCCTCGCCGGGCTGCTCGTGCTCGGTGGCGTCGCCGTCCGGGAGCTGCCGAAGTCCTATCCCCTCACCGCGAAGCGGACCCTCGTCGCGGCCTGGGTCGTGGCCGCCGCCGGGGTTGGGTGGTGGGCCTTTGCTCCCGGTGCGGCTGCGCTTGTCGTCACCGTTGTCGGGTTCGGCTTTCTCGTTGCCGCCCTGAATCGGGGGCCGGAACGGCCGTCCTACCCGCGTTCGACCCCCTACCAGCCACCTCGATGAGTGAAAGCGCGCGCACTGGGTACCTCCCGGGGATGTCCCAGCCGAACGAACAGCAGCCCGAGATCGCCCGGTCCGGCACCCCGGATCCCGGCCGAGCCGAGGACCCGCTCTACCGCCCCGGCGAGGGCGAGCCGGCCGATCACCCCGAAGAGACGCGCGGTGTCGGGGCGAAAGTGATCGGTGAGCTGCGGGAACGTCGCGAAAGCTGACCGTTCAGGCCGCTTGCGGCAGCGCCGCGCCCGTCACGCGGAGCAGGAACTCGGCGTTGGAACCGGTCTTGCGGAGCTGCTCCAGCAGCTGCTCGATCGCGTGCGGCCCCGGCAACGCCCGCCGGACCTCGCGCATCGCCGCCAGTTCGCCCGGGGTGACCAGCAGTTCTTCGCGCCGGGTGCCGGATGCCGCCACGTCGACCGCCGGGAAGATGCGTCGCTCGGCCGTCTTGCGGTCGAGCTTGAGTTCGAGGTTTCCGGTGCTCTTCAACTCCTCGAAGAACACCGTGTCCGCCAGAGAACCGGTTTCCACCAGCGCCGACGCGATGATCGTGAGCGAGCCGCCGCCCTCGATGTTCCTTGCGGCGCCCAGGATTCGCTTCATCGGCTGCAACGCGGCCGCGTCGACGCCGCCGGACAGCGTGCGGCCGGAGGGACGCGCCGAAAGGTTGTACGCGCGGCCAAGACGGGTGAGCGAGTCGAGCAGCAGTACGACGTCTTCGCCCTGTTCCACCAAGCGTTTCGCGCGCTCGACGGTGAGTTCCGCCACCGCCACGTGCTCGGCCGGCGGCCGGTCGAAAGTGGACGCGATCACTTCACCGCGGACGGTCCGGCTCAGCTCCGTGACCTCTTCGGGACGCTCGTCGGCAAGCAGGACCAGCAGCCGGCAGTCGGGGTGGTTGACCGACAGCCCGTGGCCGATTTCCCGCAGCACCGTGGTTTTCCCGGCTTTCGGCGGCGAAACGACCAGGGCGCGCTGTCCCCGGCCGAGCGGGGTGACGAGGTCGATGACGCGCGGCAGCAGTCGCGTCGGCGTGGTTTCGAGCAGGAGCCGGCGGTCCGGGTGCACCGGCACGAGGTCGGCGAACCGCGGACGCGGCTCGCGCGGGTCGCGGCCGTTGACGCTGATGATCTCCTCGGGGGTGCCGGCGACCTCGTCGCCGGGCCGTAGATTGTGTTTGCGGACAAGGGAGAGCGGGATCGCGACGTCGTCGGGCGCGGGCCGGTAACCGGGCCGGACGAACGGGGTTTTGCCGGACAGGTCGAGGATTCCGTGAAAAGGCATGGGTGTCTCCTGAGGTGGTGATGGGCCTGCGCACGGACGGCGAGGCCGCGAAGAAGGAAAGAGGCCGAGTGGCCTGGATCCGGGGAGCTGCCTCCGGGCGGCCGAGGGGCCGGCATCCGCGAGGAGCGTCTCCACTGTAGCGACTCATCTCACGAAGCACAACGGGTAAGACTTCGTGGCGGTGGGTAGTCCATGAGAGAAGCCCGCTGAAACGGGGGAACTGCGGCTGAACGATGGGAGCGGATCGTGTATCGACATACCCCGGAAACTGGCGTCGATACGGGCGAGAGCACCGACGCCGACCAAGCCGGGACCACGGCCCCGGAGCGCGTTGCCGCCGGAGCCGTGGTCGCCTCGACCTTCGAAGAACTGGCGCCGGCCCTGCCCAACGAGATGGCCGGCCTGCGCCGCAAGCTGATCCACTGGCTGGGCGAGTTCCCGCTCGACCCGGACAGCACGCACGACATCACGCTGGCCGCGTACGAAGCACTGGCCAACGTCGCGGCCCACGCCTACCCGGACGGCCACGGCTGGGCCCGCTTGCAGGCTCGCCGGGAGGGCGACGCGATCACGGTGACGGTGACGGACACCGGCTGCGGCATCCCGGCGACCCGCCCGAGGGTGGCGGGCCTGCGGACCTCGGGTGGCCGCGGCCTGCTGCTGATCGACCAGGTGGCGGACCAGTCCGACATCGACTCGGGAGAAAAGGGAACCACGGTCCGCATGACGTGGCGCCCACCGGCCCTCAGGAACGCAGGCTGACGCGCCGGGCCGGCCGCGGCAACGGCCGGCCGAGCACCAATCGGCGCACCACCCGCCGGCTCGCCTGACCGCGCGCCGGCGGGTTTGCGCCTGGCGGGTTTCGCTCGAAAGGCGAGCGAGATCGGCCGACGCCGGCGCCGCTGGGAGCGGCCGAAGGCTCGGCCTCTGCCCGAAATGGACCTGCAGGGCACCAACGGCTCGCGGCGCGCCGGGCAGACCCCGAACTGCCGAGGCACCTCGCAGGACACGAACGACCCACGGCGCGCCTGGCAGGACACGAACGGCCCGTGGCGGGCTTGGCACGACACGAACGACCCACGGCGCACGTGGCAGGACACGAACGGCCCGCGGCGGGCTTGGCACACCACGAACGACCAAGGCAGACTCAGCCAGGGCACGCCTCGTGGCGGGCTTGGCGGACCACGAACCACCCGAGGCAACCCCAGTAAACGCGAGCGCCTCGCAAACCGCGCCCTCTTCGGCTCGGGCGGCTCTCGCTGAATTCAGATCCCGGACGCACCCGCCCGGCCGGCGACATTCACGCCGCCGGACTGTGCCCGCACCGCAGAGTCACGCCCGCCTCGAACCACGCGCCGGACGGTGCCCGCCCTGCAGCGTCATGCCCGGCTCAAACCATGGGCGGGCGGGCACGCGTCGCCGATCAAACCTGCATCAATCCCCCAGCAACCCCCTCAAGCCACCTCGGCCAGGCGGACCAGCCTGTTCCTCGGGTACGAAACCAGCTCCCGCTCCCCGTCCGTCGTGAAGATCTCGACGGAGTCCTCCAGCAACTCCGCCGAATTCACCTGCAGCTGCCACGCGGGCAGCCCCGGCGCCGGCTCGTGCCAGAACCACTGGCCCTTGGTGAGCTGGTGCGCCGGGACTGTCGCGTCGTCCGTTTTCATGTGCTGAGGCTATCCGTCACCACCGACAGTTTTCGCAGCACCTGGAACCTGTGATCACGACCACTACGGACTCGTGCAGGTCACCGTGGGGTCGGTGAGGTTGCCGCCGTGCTGGACCGTGAAGCCGATGACGTTCCCGCTGCCGTTGGGCTTGGCCGTCAGGACGTAGCCGGTGCTGTCCCACGTTCCCGTGTAGTTCCAGCTGCCGATCACCTTCTGCGGGGCGTGGAACGTGATCGTCAGCGTCCAGTTGTTCGTCCCCGACACCGTCACCTGGCCGTTGAAGCCCACGTTCCACTCGGCCGTCCGCGAGTACGCCGCCGAACAGCCGCCAGGCGCCGGGGTGGTCGTGGTGGGAGAGGTAGGTGTGGTGGGCGTCGTGGTAGTCGGCGGGACATCGCCGTTCAGCGCCTCGAGGACCGCCGTGTAGGCCGCCTTCTTCTGGCCGTTGCCGTCGAACAGCAACGGTGTGCCCGACGCCCGCCACGAATCCGTGTCGCGGATGCCCCAGACTGTGATCCCCGTGCACCGCGTGACCGCCATGCACGCCGAAGTCACCGTGCGGAAGTTGGCCGCCTGTGCCGTTCCCGAGCCCTCGATGTCGAGCTCGGTGAGCTGGACGTCGACGCCGAGGTTCGCGAAGTTCTGCAACGTCGTCTGGTAGTTCGACGGCACCGGGCTGTTGGGGTTGAAGTGCGACTGGAAGCCGACGCAGTCGATCGGCACGCCGCGGGACTTGAAGTCCTGGACCATGCGGTACACGGCCTGGGTCTTCGCCTGGTTCCAGTCGTCGGTGTTGTAGTCGTTGTAACACAGCTTCGCGCCCGGGTCCGCCGCCCGCGCGGCGGTGAACGCCGCCTCGATCCAGTCGTTGCCCGTGCGCTGCAGGTTGGAATTGCGGCGGGCGCCGGAACCGCCGTCCTCGAACGCCTCGTTCACCACGTCCCACGCGTAGATCTTGCCGCGGTAGTGGGTCGCGACCTGGGTGATGTGGTTCAGCATCGCCTGCCGCAGCGCCGAACCCTCCATGCCCTGCATCCAGCCCGGCTGCTGCTGGTGCCAGGCCAGCGTGTGCCCGCGCATCCGGGCACCCTGGCTCGTCGCCTGGTTCACGATCCGGTCCGCGTTGGTGTACGAGAACTGGCCCTGCGCCGGCTCGGTCGCGTCGATCTTCATCTCGTTCTCCGGGGTGATCATGGAGAACTCGCGGCTGAGGATACCCGTGTACACGCTGTCCGACAGCTTGCTCGCCGAGACCGCCGTGCCGAAGTACCGCCCGCTGCTCGCCGCCGCGCTGCCCAGCGTGGTCCCGGCCGGCGGTGTGGAAGACGTGGTGGTAGTGGGCGTGGTCGTGGAGCCGCCGCTGTTCAGGCCCAGGAACGCGATCGCGTACGGGATCATCCCGTTCTGCGGCAGCGAATGGCCCGCGCCCTGGACGCTGATGCCCTCGACCGGCGCCTGCGTGCCGGTGGCGCCGTAGCGGGTGCGCGTCCAGCCGGACTGCGGGGCATCACTCGACGACGGCGTCTGGCTCAGCCCCTGCAGATTGGTCCACTGCTTGATCTCTTCCCCGAAGTTCGGGTAGCGCAGCGTGTCGTCCGCCGTGCCGTGCCACAGCTGCATGCGCGGGAACGGGCCGGTGCGGCCGCCGCTCATCTGGCGGGCCTGGTCGCCCCACTGCTGCGCGGTCTTGATCAGCTGGCCGCCCGAGCACTGGCTGTTCCAGCTGGACCCGTCGGTGGTCGCGAAGCAGCCGGCGGGCACGCCCATGAACGCCGAACCAGCGGCGAACACGTCCGGGTACTCCGCCGCGAGCACGTTCGTCATCATCGCGCCCGAGGAGAACCCGGTGACGTACACGCGGGAGGAGTCGACGTTGTAGCGCTGCTTGGCCCAGTTGACCATCGACAGGATGCCGACGGGGTCGCTGCCGCCGCCGCGGGTGAGGGCCTGCGGCGAGGACACGTCGAAGCACTGCCCGCTGCGGGTGGCTTCCGGGAACACGATGACGTACCCGTACTGGTCGGCCGCGGTCACGTAGTCGCGGGCGTAGCCGTTGAAGATCGCCGACGCCGAGCCGGTGCAGTAGTGGACGGCCACCAGCAGCGCCGGGCGGGCGGCGACGCGGTCCGGGACGTACGTGTACATGTTGAGGTTGCTGGGATTGCTGCCGAAGTCGGTGACCCGCGTCAGGCTGGCCGCGGACGCCGGCTGCGCCGCCACGACCAGCACGATCGACGCGGCGATCGCCAGGACGGCGGCGGAAAGGGCGGTGAGGAGTCTTCGCACTCGAGGAAATCCTTTCCGGGGGCGGGAACGCAGCTGCGACGATGGTTCGTCGCCGCGCCCGGCCGGTCAACGATTATCGAAATGTTTCGGGAACTTTCGAGTGGTTCACCGATCGGCCGCGCCGCCGGAGTTCTGGCAGGATTCCGGGATGACCGAGCTCCTGCTGGGCCCGCTGCTGCGGCACGTCGACGCCACCTCGGCGACGATCTGGGTCGAGACGGACGGCCCGTGCGAAGTGCGCATCGGCGAGGCCGGCGCCCGGACGTTCGAGGTCGCCGGCCACCACTACGCGCTGGTCGTGCTCACCGGGCTGGAACCGGGGCGGAGCACGCCGTACGAGGTGCGGCTCGACGGCGCCGTCGTCTGGCCCGAACCGGACGGCGACCTGCCGCCGAGCCGGATCCGGACGCTGGAACCCGGCGATCCGCGGTTCCGGCTGGTGTTCGGGTCCTGCCGCAAGCCGCGGGAGCAGGACGCGCTGGGGCCGGACGCGCTCGCCGCCTACGCCCACCGGATCGCCGGCCTCGACGAGGCCGAGTGGCCGGAATCGCTGCTGCTGCTCGGCGACCAGGTCTACGCCGACGAAACCACCGACGCGACGCAGGAGTGGCTCGCCACCCGGCGGGACACCGAGCAGCCGCCCGGCAACGAGGTCGCCGACTTCGAGGAGTACTGCCACCTGTACTTCGAGGCCTGGTGCGACCCGGCGGTCCGCTGGCTGCTGTCCACCGTGCCGACGTCGATGATCTTCGACGACCACGACGTCCGCGACGACTGGAACACTTCGCAGGCCTGGCGCGAGAAGATGGCCCGGACGTCCTGGTGGCCGGAGCGGATCCGCGGCGCGCTCGTCTCGTACTGGGTCTACCAGCACCTCGGCAACCTCGGCCCGCGCGAGCTCGCCGAAGACGACCTCTACCAGCGGGTCAGCAAGTCGGGTGAGGACAACGCCGAGCTGCTGCGCGAGTTCGCCGACCGCGCCGACCGGGAGGCCGACGGCGCCAAGGGCACCCGGTGGTCCTACCGGCGCGACTTCGGCCCGGTCCGGCTGCTGGTGATCGACTCCCGCGCCGGGCGGATCCTCGAGGGCGGCCAGCGCTCGATGATCGGCGAGGAGGAGTTCGGCTGGATCGAAGAGCAGGCGTCGGGCGAGTTCGACCACCTGCTGATCGGCACGTCGCTGCCGTGGCTGCTGCCCACCGCGCTGTCGGCCGCGCAGTCGGTCAACGAGCGGCTCTGCACCCGGCCCGGGCTCGTGGGGCGGGCCAGTGAGTGGTTCCGGCAGCTGGTGGACCTGGAGCACTGGCCGGCTTTCCGCGCGTCGTTCGAGCGGCTGGCGAAGCTGATCGCCCGGGTCGCGGACGAGGGCCCCGCGTCGGTCAGCGTGCTTTCGGGCGACGTCCACCACGCGTACGTCGCGCAGGCGTGGTTCCCGGGCGGCACCGCGGCGCCGGTCCACCAGCTGACCTGCTCGCCGGTGCACAACACCGTGCCGTGGTACATGAACCGGCTGTTCCGGGCGGGCTGGGCGCGCTCGCTCACCCGGGTCAGTGAATGGCTGGCCCGGCGCACCGGTGTCCCGCCCGCGCCGCTGTCGTGGCACTGCGTGTCCGGGCCGCACTTCGGCAACGCGGTCATGGAGCTGGACGTCGACGGCCGGACGGCCACGGCGACGCTGCTGCGCGCCGACCCGGCCGACGACGAGAAGCCGATCCGGCTGGTCTGAGGGTGGGTGCGCCACGGCCAGGCTCGTGCGCCGATTCCGGGTTAGCCTCGGATCATGGCCAAGGACAACACCCTCGGGGAGTTCCTCCGGGCCCGCCGCGAACAGGTGGGTCCCGAGGAGCTCGGCCTGCCCGCGGGCGGGTCGCGCCGGGTGGCGGGCCTGCGCCGCGAGGAGGTGGCGCTGCTGGCCGGCGTCAGCACCGACTACTACGTCCGGCTCGAACAGGGCCGGGAGCGGAACCCGTCGGCGCAGGTCGTCGACGCGCTCGCCCGCGGGCTGGCGCTGGACGACGACGCCGTCGCCCACCTGCACCGGCTGGCCCGGCCGGAACCGGTCCGGCGCCGGCGCGCCCGGCGGCGTGAGCAGGTCAGCCCGAACCTGCTGCGCCTGATGGACGGCTGGCCGGACACGCCCGCGCTCGTGCTCGGCCGGTGTCTGGACGTGCTCGCGCACAACGCGCTGGGCCAGGCGCTGTTCGCCGGGCACACCCACAGCGGCGACCTGGTCCGGCTGGTGTTCCTGGACCCGGACGCGCGCGAGTTCTACCCGGAGTGGGAGCGCGTGGCGGTGAACACGGTCGGCGGCCTGCGGGCGGCCGCCGGGATCGACCCGGACGACCCGCGGCTCATCGACACGGTCGGCGAGCTGTCGGTCAAGAGCGCGGACTTCCGCCGGTTGTGGGCCCGCCACGACATCCGGCAGAAGACCCACGAAACCAAGCGGTTCCGGCACCGGCTGGTCGGCGAGCTGGAGCTGAGCTACGAGGCGCTGACCGTGAACAGCGCCCCGGGACAGCAGCTGATCGTCTACCAAGCCGAGCCGGGCAGCCCGTCGGAAGCGGCGCTGAAGCTCTTGGGCAGTCTCGCCGCTTCCTGACCCCACCTTTCCGAATCCCTCCACAATGGACGGAGTACTTCGTCGTGCCCGAAAACCCGGTCTGGTTCATCACCGGCTGCTCCACTGGCCTCGGCCGCGCACTGGCCGAAGCCGTGCTCGGCCGCGGACTGCGCGCAGTCGTCACCGCCCGCGATCCGGCGCGGGTCGCCGACCTCGCCGAAGCGCACGGCGACCGCGCGCTCGCCCTGCCGCTCGACGTCACCGACCACGCCCAGGTCGTCGCCGCCGTGAAGCGGGCCGAGGCGGTGTTCGGCCGGATCGACGTCCTGGTCGGCAACGCCGGCTACAGCTACCTCGCCGCGGTCGAAGAAGGCGAGGACGAGGAGATCCGGAAACTGTTCGACACCAACGTCTTCGGCCTCGCCGACGTCACCCGCGCGGTCCTGCCCGGCATGCGGGCACGGCGCAGCGGCCACATCGTCACCGTGTCGTCGCTCGGCGGCCTGGCCGCCTTCGGTGCCACCGGCTACTACCACGCGACGAAGTTCGCCGTGGAGGGGTTGTCGGAGTCCCTCGCCGCGGAAGTGGCGCCGCTGGGCATCAAGGTGACCATCGTCGAGCCCGCCGCGTTCCGCACCAACTGGTCCGGCCCGTCGATGCGGCAGTCGGCGGTCCGCATCGACGACTACGCCGAGACCGCGGGTGCCCGCCGGGAGGCGACCCTCGCGACCTACGGCCGGCAGCCGGGCGACCCGGCCCGCGCCGCCGAAGCCGTCCTCACCGCCGTCGGCAGCGACGAACCGCCGCTGCGCCTGCTCCTCGGCCGGGCCGCCTACGACATCGCCACCGCCCGGCTCGACGCCCTCCGCTCCACGTTCGACACCTGGCGCGAGACCACCCTCGCCGCCGACTTCCCGGAAGGAACCCTGTGAAGACCGTCCTCATCACCGGCGCCAGCAGCGGCATCGGCCGCTCCACCGCGCTCCGCCTGGCCGGCGAAGGCCACCACGTCGTGCTCGGCGCCCGGCGCGAAGACCGGCTGACCGCGCTGGCCAAGGAAATCCACGACGCGGGCGGCACCGCCGACGTCCACCGCCTCGACGTCACCGACCGCGCGGACGTCGCCGCCTTCGCCGACGCCGCCGTCGAAGCGCACGGGCGGATCGACGTCTTCGTCGCCAACGCCGGCGTGATGCCGTTGTCGCGGCTGGATTCGCTGCACGTCGACGAATGGGACCGGATGATCGACGTCAACGTCCGCGGCCTGCTGCACGGGATCGCGGCCGTGCTGCCGCACTTCCGGCTCGCAGGCGGCGGGCACTTCGTGACGGTCGCCTCCACCGGCGCGCACGAGGTGGTGCCGACGGCCGCGGTCTACTGCGGCACCAAGTACGCCGCCCGGGCGATCACCGAGGGCCTGCGCCTGGAGGCCGACCCGGGTATCCGCGTGACGACGATCTCCCCCGGCGTCACCGAGTCCGAGCTGGCCGACAGCATCACCGAACCGGGTGCGCAGGAAGCGATGCGCACCTACCGCGCGGTCACCCTCCCGGCGGACGCGATCGCCGGGGCCATCGCCTACGCGATCGGGCAGCCGGACGGCGTGGACGTCAACGAGGTCATCGTGCGGCCCACCGCCCAGCGGTAAGCCGTGTCGACCCTCCAATCACGCGTGTCGACCCTCCAATCACGCGTGTCGTCCGTTTCCGCACGGCATGGCGGCCGGCTCGTGTGATTGCCGGGTCGACACGCGTGATCAGGAGGTCGACACGCGTGATTGCGGGGTCGACACGGTGACGCTCAGCGCTCCAATTCGGCGATGACGCGCGGGATCTCGGCCACCAGCTCCCGGGCCAGCAGGCCGGTGCTGCCGGTGTCCGGGATCAGGCGCTGGCCGGCCACGGCGTGGACGTGCGTCGCCCAGCAGGCCGCCTGGTCGACGGCCGCGCCCCGGGCGAGGAAGCCGCCGGTCAGGCCGGCCAGGACGTCGCCGCTGCCGGACGTCGCCAGGCCGACGTGGCCGCTGCCGTCGCGCCAGACCCGGCCGTCCGGCGCGGCGACCACGCCCATCAGCAGCACCACGCCGCCGTAGCGGCCGGCGATCCGGACCGCCGTCTCGAGGTCGTCGACGTCCTTTTCCTCGCAGCCGTCGAGGAAAGCGGCTTCCACCCGGTTCGGCGTCAGGAGGAGCCGGCCGGACAGGGGCTCGGCGAGGGCCGGGTCCCGGCTCAGCGCGCCGAGCGCGAAGGCGTCCAGCACCACCCGCGCGTCCGGGGCGATCGCCGGCACCAGCCGGCGCAGCAGCTCCTCGGTCTCCGCAACGCCGGTCAGGCCGGGGCCGGCCACGACGGTGCCGGCGCCGGAGAGCACTTCGGTCAGGCGGTCGTCGGCGGCGATCGCCCCGGTCGAGGTCTCCGGCAGGCCGAACACCGACGACTCGGGCACCGAGACGCCGATCGCCGTCGCGTGCCGTTCGGCGACCGCCAGCTGCAGCGTGCCCGCTCCGGCGCGCAGGGCGGCGGTCCCGGACAGCGCCGGTGCGCCCGGCACCGTCCGGGCGCCGCCGATCACGAGCACGGTGCCCCGGTCCTCCGCGCCGATCCGCCAGTCCCGCAGCAGGGCCGGGCTGATCGGCGCCGGGTCAGGTGAGCTGCTGCGCGGCATCGTCGTCCGCCGTCGGCGGGGTGTCGGTGGCGTGCAGGTGGCCGACCTCCTGGGCCAGCACCATGGTGAACCCGCCGTCGGCGTCGCGCTCCCAGGCCGTCACCGACCCGTTCGGGACCTCGGTGGCGTTCGCCGCGCGCAGCAGATCGGGTTCGGGCAGCCCTTCGAGCAGGTAGCGCAGGGCGAAGACGGTCATCTCGTGCGCGGCCAGCAGAACGCGCTTTCCGGCGTGCTCCACGCTCAGCTCGGTGAGCAGGGACCGCAGCCGCAGCACGACGTCCGCCCAGGACTCCCCGCCCGGCGGCCGGTAGTAGAACTTGCCCAGCCGCCGCTTGCGCCGCAGCTCGTCGGGCCACCGCTCGGCGACGCCGTGCGAGGTCAGCAGGTCCAGTACGCCGAGCTCCCGGTCGCGCAGCCGTTCGTCCGGGACGATCGGCATGCCGTCGGGCGCGGCCAGCCGGGCGGTGTCCCAGGCACGGCGGTAGGTCGAGGTGACGACGACGTCCGGCGGGTGCTCGGCGAGGAACTTCCCGGCCGCGGAAGCCTGTTCCCGGCCCAGGTCCGTGAGCGGCACGTCGGCGTCGCGCTCGGCGATGTCGATCACGTCCGCGCCGGCCGATTCCGCCTCTTCCCTGGCCACGTTCCCGGTGCTCTGGCCGTGCCGCAGCACACCCACCCAGTCCAAGTCGACGTTCACGACCGGCTGGTTACCCCGCGGGACCCGCCGTCGAAACCCGGGATGGTTAGGACCGCAAAGCAGTTGCGGCTAGGGTCGTTCCATGTCGCGAAGTCTCGACGCCCAGAACCGGCTGCAGCAGCTGGAGGCGATCATCGGCGCTCCGGCCGCGCACCTCGGTCTGGCCGAAATGCTCGCCGAGACGCTCGACCGCCTGCGTGAGGTCATGGCGGTCGACACCGCGACCGTGCTGCGGTACCAGCCCAGCGGCCGCCAGCTGGTGGCCTTCGCGGCGGCGGGCATCGAAGAGGAGGTCCACCAGGGCGTGCGGGTGCCGGTGGGCAGCGGGTTCGCCGGCACGGTGGCGCTCCAGCGCGCTCCGGTGATCCTGGACCACGTCGACGAAACCACCGTCGTGAACTCCCTGCTGTGGGAACGCGGTCTGCACTCCATGCTCGGCGTGCCGATGCTGGCGGGCAGCGAGCTCGTCGGGGTGCTGCACGTCGGTTCGGTCACGCCCCGGGCGTTCGGCGAGCCCGAAGTGGCCACCATGCAGCTGCTCGCCGACCGCCTCGCGATGGCGATCCAGGTGGAGGCCCTGGAGGAGAACCGCACCGCCACCATGGCGCTGCAGCGCAGCCTGCTGCCCAGCAGCCTGCCCGACGTGCCCGGCCTGGACTTCGGCGCCCGGTACGTGCCCGGTGCCGAGACCGGGCTCGGCGGGGACTGGTACGACCTGTTCTCCCTGCCGGGTGACCGGCTCGGCGTGGTGATGGGCGACGTCTCCGGCCACGGGCTCGACGCGGCGGTGATCATGGGCCGGCTGCGCAGTGCCCTGCGCGCCTACGCCCTCGACTCCGAAAGCCCCGCCGAGGTCCTCGCCAAGCTCGACCGCAAGGCCAACCATTTCGAACACGGCGCGATGGCCACGGTGGCCTACGGGATCATCGGCCCGGACCGCGAGGCGCTGACGCTGTCGCTCGCCGGGCACCTGCCCCCGGTGCTCGCCGAGCCCGGCGAGCCGGGCAGGCTGGTGGACTCGCCCCCGGATCCCCCGATCGGGCTGACCATCGGCGTGCCGGAGCGCCGGACGACGGTGGTCGAGCTGCCGGAAGACGCCGTGCTGGTCCTCTACACCGACGGCCTGGTGGAGCGCCGGGACCGCCCGGTGGACGTCGGCATGACACAGCTGGCGGAAACCGTCCGCGCCGGGGACCCCGAGCGAATCTGTGCCCAGGTGATGGCGACGATGATCGGCAACCGGGCGGCCCAGGACGACGTCGCCGTGCTGGCCATCCGGCGCCGTGCCGTCCCGGCCGGGTGAAGCGGCCGGGACGATCGGGTCAGGACCCGGCGAGCGCCGCTTCGCGGGTCGGGAAGAGCGAAAGGCTCTCCTCCAGCCCGGTCAGCTGGATCGGGCGCAGGGTGGCCCGGCCGGACGCGACGATCCGCACCGCGGTGCCGGTCCCGGCGTTGCGGTGGATGGTCAGCAACGCGGTCAGACCGGGTGAGGCGAGGAACTCGACGCGGGTCAGGTCGACCACCAGCACCGGCGGCTGCTCCGCCAGTGCTTCGTCCGCGGCCTGCACGAGCGCCGGTGCGGTGGTCGTGTCCACGTCGCCGACGACCTCGACGACGACTGCTTCTCCCTGCTCCGTCCGGGCGATCCGGAACTCCCCGAACGGCACAGCGGTGGCCGAGCTTTCGAGGTGGGTGTGCTCGGTCATGGGTTTTTCTCCTCGCCTTCGGCAGCTCCACCGGGGAACCGGCGGGCGTGCGTGATCACGAAGGCTGTCTGCTCAACCGCTGTCAATCATGCCTGCCCGGGCGGCCCGCCGCCGTGTCAGCACCCCCCTCCGCTTTCAGCCGCCTCTCCCAGCAGGCAAGATGGGCGCCATGGGCGAACGGGACGTGACGGGGGACTCACTCGACGACGCCGCCGAGCCCGCGGGATCGGTCGTGCTGGAGCACCGGGACGGCGTGGCGGTGCTGCGCGTCGACGGCGCCCTCGACCTCGCGCTCGCCCCAAAGTTGCGCCAATTGGCGGAACGAGCCGCGCGGCTGCAGCCGTCGCTGCTCGTCATCGACCTGACCGACGTCACATTCCTGGCCTCGGCGGGCATGGCCGAGCTGGTCCGGGCCCATCGCGGGCCGGCCGCCTCGGCGCCGCTGCGGGTGGTGGCCACCGGCCGGATCACCCTGCGCCCGCTGGAGTTGACCCGGCTGATCGACGAGTTCGCCATCTACCCGTCGCTGTCCGAAGCGCTGGCTCCCTGATGGCGTCCCGTTCGGAGTTCGACGCGGTCCTCGACGCGGTGCGCGGGGCCTTCGTCGGCGGCGACGGCGTCCCGGCCGCCACCGAGGTCCACCCCCTCGGCCCGGCCCAGGTGCGCGCGGTGCTCGGCGAGCACTTCGCGCGGGCGGTGACCGATCCCGAGGTGCTCGCGGACCTGGTGCCCGGCAGGGAGATCACCCACGCGGTCGCCGTCGCGGCCGACGGCGGCGAGCGCGGCGCACTGGTCTATACCACCGAGAACCTCGGCGGGGTGCCCGCGGCCGTCGCCGCCGCGATCGACGCCGCCACTGCCGGCCTGGCCGCCACCGTCCGGCGGCTGCGGGGCGAAGCCGCGGTCCTGGACGCGCTGCACTCCACCGGCCGGGAACTGACCGCACAGCTCGACATCGACCGGATCGTGCAGGACGCGACCGACGCGGCCACGAAGGCGACCGGAGCCGGCTTCGGCGCGTTCTTCTACAACCTGGCCAACGAGTTCGGCGAGTCGTACACGCTGTACACGATCTCCGGGGTGCCGCGGGAGGCGTTCGCCCGGTTCCCCATGCCGCGCAACACCGACGTGTTCGCGCCGACGTTCGACGGCGCCGGCACCGTCCGCAGCCCCGACATCACGCAGGATCCGCGGTTCGGCCGGAACGCGCCGCACCACGGGATGCCGGAAGGCCACCTGCCGGTGTGCAGCTACCTCGCCGTCTCGGTGATCAGCCCGACCTCCGGCGAGGTCCTGGGCGGGTTCTTCTTCGGCCACCCCGAGCCGGACCGGTTCACCGCGCGGCACGAGTACCTGGCCGAGGGCATCGCCGCCTACACGGCCATCGCGCTGGACAACGCCCGGCTCTACGAGCGCGAGCGCACCCTCGCCACGGAGCTGTCCCGCAGCATGCTGCCGGTCGCCCCGCCCACCCCGGGCCTCGACGTGTTCACCCGGTACCTGCCCGCGGCCACCGGGAGCAAGGTCGGCGGCGACTGGTTCGACGTGATCCGGCTGCCGTCCGGGGCCACCGCGTTCGTCATCGGCGACGTCGTCGGCCACGGCGTCACCGCGGCGACGGTGATGGGCCAGGTCCGCACGGCCGTCCGCAGCTACGCCCTGCTGGAGCTGCCGCCGTCGGAGGTGCTGCGCAACGTCTCCGAGCTGACCACCGGGTTGTTCGGCGAAAGCTTCGTGACCTGCTTCTACGCGGTCCACCGGCCCGCCGACGGGACGCTCGCCTACGCCAACGCCGGTCACCTGCCCGCGATCCTGGTCCGCCCGGGCGAGCCGCCCGAGCAGATCGGCGAGGCGCTGGCGCAGCCGCTGGGCGTCGGCTCGGTCTTCCCGCAGCGCACCGCGGGCTTCCCGGTCGGCGCGGACCTGGTGCTCTACACCGACGGGCTGGTGGAAAGCCGCACCCGTGACCTCACGCTGGGCGTCGGATGGCTGCTGGCGGGTATCCCGGGCCTGCTGACCGCCGCCGACCTCGAAACGGCGTGGGACAAGCTCGTCGACGAACTGACGCGCGGACGGCACGACGACGACATCGCCGTGATCCACGTGCGCCACCGCGGAGAGGACAGCCCATGACGGACCCCCTCCAACCCGGCGCGCCCGCTCCCCCGGCCTCCTTCCACCGACGCACGGCCGCGATCGCCGAGCGGCTGCCGGAACTGCGGGAAGCGCTGGCCCGGTGGCTGGCCACGCTGCCGCTGGGCCTCGAACGGCGGGAGGACATCGTCCTCGCCGGCTACGAGGCGATGGCCAACTCGGCGGAGCACGCCTACCCCGCCGGCGAGACAGGCCCGGTCGACGTCCGGGCCGAGGCCCTGCCCGGACGGCTGACCGTGACCGTCACCGACTACGGCACCTGGCGCCCGCCGGTCGCCTCGAACGGGCTGCGGGGCCGCGGCCTGCTGCTCATCGACACCCTCGCCGACCACAGCGCGCAGGTGCACCGCGACGACGGCACCACGGTCACCATGACCTGGCTGACCGGCGGCTGATCACCCGGACGCGGCGCCGCACGCACCCGGCGAAGCGGTGCCCGGACGGGTAGGCTCGGCCTGGGCCGCGTGAACCTGGAGTGTGATGAGCGTCGGGGAAGAGGCCGGCCACCGCGCCGTGTTTCCCGGGACCAGCCGGATGGCCGCCCGGATGCGGGACTTCGACTGGACGTCGTCCCCGCTCGGCGCGCCCCGGGACTGGCCGGCCAGCCTGACCACGGCGGTCCGGATCTGCCTCACCTCCCGCTTCCCGATGATCGTCTGGTGGGGGCCGGAGCTGCGGTTCCTCTACAACGACGCGTACCTGCCGCTGCTGGGCACCAAGCACCCGGCGCTGGACAAGCCGGGCGCGGAGGTCTGGGGCGAGATCTGGCACATCATCGGCCCGATGCTGGACAGCGTGATGACCACCGGCGAGGCGACCTGGTCGGAGGACCTGCTGCTGCCGATGAACCGGCACGGCTACTGGGAAGAGACCTACTGGACGTACTCCTACAGCCCGGTCCACGACGATCTCGGCCAGGTCCGGGCCGTGTTCACCGCCGTCACCGACACGACCGAGCGCGTGATCGGCGCCCGGCGGCTGGCGACGCTGCGCGAACTCGGCGCGCAGGCCGGCGTCGCCCGGACCGTGGGCGAGGCCTGCGAACTGGTCGCCGGCGTGCTGGGCCGGGCCGGCGCGGACGTCCCCTACGCCGCGATCCACATCCGGGACGGCGACGGCGAACTCGCGCTCGCGGCCGTCACCCCCGGCGGCGAAGGCGCGGGTGATGCGGCCGCCTGGCCGCTGAAGGACGTCCTCGCCGACGGCGTCGCGCGGACCGTGTCCGGCGGGACGATCGGCGAGCTGCCGCCGGGCGGCTGGTCCACCCCGCCCACCGAGGCGGTCGTGCTGCCGCTGCCCGGCGACGCCGGCGACGCGGCCACCGGCGTGATCGTGCTGGCGGCGAGCTCCGGGCGCGCGCTCGACGAGTCGTACCGGACGTTCCTCGGGCTGGTCGCCCAGCAGACGACGGCGCTGGTCAACAGCGCGATCGCGTACCAGGCCCAGCAGCAGCGGGCCGAGGAGCTGACCGCGCTGGACGCGGCGAAGACGACGTTCTTCGCCAACATCAGCCACGAGTTCCGGACCCCGCTCACGCTGATCCTCGGCCCCGCCGCCGAGCTGCGGGAGGCCCTCGACGGCGCCGGCGACCGGGTGCGCGAAGAGGTCGACGTCATCCAGCGCAACGCCCTGCGGCTGGGGCGGCTGGTGAACAACCTGCTCGACTTCTCCCGGATCGAAGCCGGCCGGATGCAGGCGCGCTTCGAACCGGTGGACCTCGGCACGTTCACCGCGGAGCTGGCGAGCGTCTTCCGCGCCGCCGTCGAGCGGGCCGGGCTGGTGTTCCAAGTCGACTGCCGCCCGTCGGACCAGCCGGTGCACGTCGACCGCGGGATGTGGGAAAAGGTCGTCTTCAACCTGCTGTCCAACGCGGTCAAGTTCACCTTCGACGGCGCGATCCGGGTGACCAGCACGGTCGAAGCCGGGCACGCCGTGGTCTCGGTGTCCGACACCGGGATCGGGATCGACGCCGCCGAGCTGCCGCGCCTGTTCGAGCGGTTCCACCGGATCCCGTCGGCGCGGGCGCGGTCCAACGAGGGCAGCGGGATCGGCCTGGCGCTGGTGCGCGAGCTCGTCGGCATGCACGGCGGCAGCGTCACCGTGGAGAGCACACCCGGCGCCGGGACGACCTTCCGGGTGCGGGTGCCGCTCGGTACCCGGCACCTGCCCGCCGAGCACGTCGTCGCCGAACCGACGGGCGGCGGGCCCGTCGCGGAGTCCGCGGAACCGTACGTGCAGGAAGCCCTGCGCTGGCTGCCGGACACCGGTGAAGAGACCCGGCCCGCGCCCGCCGCGGCCGCGGGGGCACGGGTGCTGGTCGCCGACGACAACGCCGACATGCGCGACTACCTCGTCCGGCTGCTGCGCGACGACTACGCGGTCACCGCGGTGCGCGACGGCGTCGAGGCGTTCGCCGCCGCCTGCGCCGAGCCGCCCGAACTGATCATCAGCGACGTCATGATGCCGCGGCTGGACGGCCTCGGCCTGCTCGCCGAGCTGCGCGGCGACCCGCGCACCGCCGCCGTGCCGGTGCTGCTGCTCTCGGCGCGGGCCGGGCAGGAAGCCGCCGTCGACGGCCTGGCCGCCGGAGCCGACGACTACCTCGTGAAGCCGTTCTCGGCGCGGGAGCTGCTCGCCCGCGTCCGCACGACCGTCCAGCTGGCGAGGCTGCGGACCCAGCACACCCGGTGGCGCGCGGCGATGATCGACTCGCTGCAGGAAGGCTTCTTCGTCTGCGACGCCGAGGGCCGGGTCGTCGAGATCAACGCGGCGTTCACCGAACTGCTCGGCTTCGGCACCGACGGGCTGCCCTACGCCCCGCCGTTCCCGTGGTGGCCGGACTCCGGCGCCGACTCCGCCGCCCACCGCCAGGTCGTCGAGGCGTCCGAGCACGCCTGGGGTGAGCGCGCCGGCAGCCTGGTCCTGCCGATGCGGCACCGGGACGGGCACCGGGTGTGGACCGCGATCGCCTACAACCAGCTGCACGACGACGAGGGCCGCCGCCGGGTGGTCGGCACGGTCCGCGACGTCACGGCCGAGCGCTACGCGGTGCAGCGCGAAAGTGCGCTCGCCGCGATGAACCAGCGCCTGGCCGGCATCAGCGGAGCGCCGGAGGTCCTCCGCACGGCGCTGGCGCTGCTGCGCGAACTGTGGGAGGCCCAGCGCGTCCTCGCGGTGACCTGGCCGCAGGACGGCGAGCCGGAGCTCGCGTCCACCGATCCCGCCGACCGGCACTGGGCGGACCTCACCGCGCCGCTGCGCGCGACACTCGACCACGTCCGCTCGCTCCCGGCGTTGCACGCGACCCCGGCCGACAGCGGCGCGGGCACCACCGTCGACCACCCCGGCGGCCGGTTGACGCTCTGGGTCGAGCCCGCGCCGGACCGCCCGCTCGGCACCGAGGACCGGACGCTGCTGGCGTTGCTGGGCGGGACGCTGGCGCACGCCCTGCGCCGTGCCCACCGCGACGACCGGCAGCGGGAGGTGGCGCTGGCCCTGCAGCGCTCGATCCTCGGCCCGGCCCGGCTGCCCGACGGGTTCGCGGTGCGCTACGAGCCGGCGAACCCGCCTCTCGAGGTCGGTGGCGACTGGTACGACGTCGTCCCGCTGGCCGGCGACCGGATCGGCATCGTCGTCGGCGACTGCGTCGGCCGGGGGCTCGCCGCGGCCGCGGTGATGGGCCAGCTCCGCAGCGCCTGCCGCGCGCTGCTGCTGGAGGCCAGCAGCCCGGCACACACGCTCGTGGCGCTCGACCGCTTCGCCTGGCGCCTGCCGGGAGCCCTGTGCACCACCGTGTTCTGCGGCGTCCTCGACCCGGCCACCGGCACGCTCACCTACAGCAGCGCCGGGCACCTGCCCGCCACGCTGGTGCACCTCGACGGCCCGGCGGAGCAACTCGATGCCGGCACCAGCGTGCCGCTGGCCGTCCGGGTCGCGGAACCGCGTCCGGAGGCCACCGCGGTGGTGCCGATCGGCTCGCTGCTGATGCTCTACACCGACGGGCTGGTGGAGCGGCGCCGCGAGTCGCTCGACGACGGCATGGACCGGGCCACCAAGGTCGCCCACGACACGCGGGAAGTGGAACTCGACGACGTCGCCGCCGCCCTGATGGACCGGCTCCGCCCGGACGGCGGCTACGAGGACGACGTCGCGCTGCTGCTCTACCGCAGATCGGTGCCCGCATTGGACTTCGAATTCGCCGCCCACCCGGACCACCTCGCCTCGACCCGGCACTGGCTGCGGGCGTGGCTGGCCAACGCGGCCCTCGAGCCGGACCTCGCCCAGGACGTGCTGGTCGCGACGGGCGAGGCCTGCGCCAACGCCGTCGAGCACGCCTACGGCGACGGCACCGGGGCGACCGCGCACCTGGCGGCCCGGCTCACCGGCGCGCACCTGGTCGTCACGGTGACCGACCGGGGGCACTGGAAGCAGCCGCCGCCGGACAACCACGTGCTGCGCGGACGCGGCGTGCCGATGATGGAAGCGCTGGCCGACGCGGTCGCCTTCCGGCACGACGAGTCCGGGACCACCGTCACGCTGGAATGGAGGATCGGTTCGTGACGACGGCACTCACACTGGTCGGCGGCCCGGGTGACGACGGCGACCGGGTCCTGACCGTCACCGGTGAGATCGACATGGGCAACGCCGCCGAGTTCGGCGCGGCGCTGGACCGCGAGCTGGCCGCGGGCCCGGCCGTCACCGTGGACCTCACGGGGGTGACCTACCTCGACAGCGCCGGCATCGCGGTGCTGTTCGACCGGGCGGGCGAGCACGACCTCCGGCTGCTCGCGCCGCGGTTGCTGGACCGGGTGCTGCGCGTGTCCGGGCTCACCCAGGTCACGAAGGTCATGGTCCGCTGAACGGTTGACCTCGGGCACACGGGGTAAGCAGGCCGCAGCGACGGTGCGTCGGGTGGGTTGTGCTGCCGTCCGTCGCGAGGTGGCCCCGGCGCCCAACCCACGACGTTCAGCAGCGAGCGACGGGCCGGGTGCCACCGCCCTCTCTCCGATCCGGTGTTGCGGATTGCGCCGCATACGCGAGTAAGGTTCTGCCGTTCCGTTGAAGCAGCAGCGGTCCGGCACGAGCCGCCGCCGTCCGGGACGGGAGATGATCGAGTGACCGGTGAACCGATCCTGCCCGAAGACCTCGACGAACTGACCGCCGCGATGGCGGACCTCACGGGCGCTCTGGAGACCGAGCCGACCGAAGCGGAGATCCTCGACGCCGTCTGCGCGGAAGCCGTCCGGGCCGTACCCGGCGCCGACATGGCGAGCATCACCGCGATCCGCGACGGCGAGCCGACGACCGCGGCCGCCACGGACGAGCGCGCCGTCGAGATCGACCGGGCCCAGTACGCGGCGGCTGCCGGCCCCTGCCTGCAGGCCGCGGAAACCGGCGAGATCGTCCGGGTGCCGCTGGCCACGGCCGGGGCGGCGTGGCCCGAGTTCACCGCGCGGGCCCTGGACCTCGGCGTCGGCAGCTACCTCGCCGCGCCGCTGCGCGTCGACGAACGCCTGTCGGGGGCGCTCAACCTCTTCGGCTACGGCAACCACGGCTTCGCGGAGACCGATTCGCGGCTGCTGCAGCTCTACACCACGGTCGTCTCGTTCGGGCTGCGCACCACCCGGCGCTACCACCAGGCCCGGCAGCGGGCCGTCGAGCTGGAAGCGGCGATGCGGTCGCGGGCGGTGATCGAGCAGGCCAAGGGCATCCTGATGGCCGTGCACCGGATTGGTGCCGACGACGCGATGAAGCGGCTGGTCACCGAGTCGCAGCGGACCAACGTGAAACTGCGGGACATCGCGGCCCGGTTCGTCGAAGACCTGTCCTCGGCGGAATCGCCTTAGGCGGTACGGCGGGCCGGGAACGGCCAGGTGAGCGTGATGACCGTGCCGCCGTCGGTCGAGCGGAGGTCGAGCCCGTCGACCAGGGCCTGGATCAGGCGCAGGCCGCGGCCGCCGTCCGCGCGCTCTTCCAGGGTCGTCCAGCGGCCCTGGTCGGCGACGGTGACGATCAGCACCTCCTGGTCGATCCGGGCGCGGACGTCGATCAGCCCCGGGCGGCCGTGGTAGGCGTGGTCGAGCACGTTGGCCATCGCTTCCCAGCAGGCCAGCACGACGTCGTCGGCCTGGCGCCCGACCTCGTCACCGGCCCGCCGCCGCAACCACGACACCAGGTGCCGGCGCAGGCTCGGCAGCGTCCGTGGCGAAATCGTGCCGCGGTACCGCCATCCGTCCGATCCCAGCTCTTCCACGTTCACCTCCTCGGGGGACATCAGGTTTGCTACCCACGAGTTCGGATTCTCAATCACCGGTAACGGCATCCGGGCACCGTTCGGACCTGGTGCGGCCCGGGGCGGCCGTGATCGGATGGGCGGATGATTCGGTCGACGTCGTCCGTGGTGCTGTGCGCGGTGCTGGCCGCGACCCTCCTGCCCGCCCCCGCGGCCACCGCGGCACCGGCGCCGGGACCGGGCGCCCTCTCCCACTTCGGCCTGGCCCGCAAGGACTGCCTCGGCACCGCGCGGAACACGGCGAGCAAGGCGTGGTTCACCGTGGCGGGTGGCGTGCTGTCCGACGTCTACGCGCCGGTGATCGACAACACGAACGTCGAAACGCTGCAGTTCGCGGTGACCGACGGGCGCAGCTTCACCGACCTGCAGGCGCGGGACATGACCTACACGGTCCGGACAAGCGCGGGCGGGATGGCCTGCGAGGTGACGTCGACCCCGCGCAGCGGCCGGTACCGGCTGGTCACCGAGTACCTGACCGACCCGGCCCGGACCGGCGTGCTCATCCGCACCCGGCTGGAGCCGCTGCGGGGCTCCGGCCAGGACCTCAAGGTCTACGTGCGGTTCGACGCGAGCATCAACGGCAACGGCGGAGGGGGCCCGGCCAACGGCGGCGGCGACACCGCCACGGTCGACGCGGCGACGTCCGCGCTGGTCAGCGCCGACCGCAACACGGTGTCGAGCGCGCCGGCCCGCGACTACGGCACCCCGCTGGCCGCCGCCCTGCGCGCCGACCGCCGGTTCCTCAGCACGTCCAGCGGGTTCGCCGGCACCGCCGGCGACGGGCTCGCCCAGCTGGATCGCGATCACCGGCTCACCGACACGACGCCGTCGGCGGCCGACGGCAACGTCGTCCAGACCGCGCAGCTGGACCTGCAGCCGCGCCGCCCGGCCGTGCTGGCGCTCGGCTTCGGCGCGGACGCCCGGGCCGCCGTCGCCACCGCCGGAGCGAGCCTGCGCACGCCGTTCGAGGCGAGCTACCGGCAGTACGCGCGCGAGTGGCGTGACTACGACAACGGGCTGATTCCGTTGCGAGGCAAGGATTCCGACGCGTACTACCAGTCGGTCAACGTGCTGAAGGCCAGCGAGGACAAGACGTTCCCGGGCGCGGTCGTCGCGTCGCTCGGCAGCCCGTGGGGCCAGGCGGTGCCGGCGGGCGACGCGCCCGGCGGCAAGCCGGTCTACTTCGGCTCCTACCGCGAGATCTTCGCGCGTGACCTCTACGAAAGCTTCTCGGGTCTCCTGGCCGCCGGCGACCGCGAGACGGCGCGGGCGAGCGTCCGGTGGCTGTTCACCCGCCAGCAGCAGCCGGACGGCCGCTTCCCGCGCAACTCCATGCTGAACGGCAAGAAGGCGCCCGACTCCGGCGGCGACCAGCTCGACGAGAGCGCGTACCCGATCCTGATGGCGCTGCAGGCCGGGCTGGACCGCGACCGGACGCTGTACACCGACCACATCCGCGCGGCCGCGGACTTCGTCGTCGCGCACGGCCCGGCGTTCGGGTCCGAGCGCTGGGAGGAACAGGGCGGCTTCTCCCCCTCGACGATCGCCGCGGAGATCGCCGGGCTCGTCGCCGCGGGCGTGATCGCCGAGCGCAACGGCGACCGGGCGCGCGCGGACGTCTACCGGGCCACGGCCGACCACTTCCAGCGCAGCATCAAGGGCTGGACCGTGACGTCGAACGGGCCGTACGGCGGCCGGTACTTCCTGCGGCTGACCAAGAACGGCGACCCGAACTCCGAGTGGTTCTACAACCTGGGCAACGGCTCGATCGACGCCGACCAGCGCGCGGTCGTCGACGCCGGCTTCCTCGAACTGACCCGCCTGGGCGTGCTGCCCGCGAACGACCCCGACGTCGCCGCGTCGCTCGCCGTCGTGGACCGCGTGATCAAGCGGGACACCCCGGCCGGGCCGGGCTGGTACCGCTACGGGACGTCGGCGGCGGGCAGCGAGGACGGCTACGGCGACTGCTACGAGCCGGACCCGACGAACTGCGGCCCGACGGGCGCGCCTTGGCCGTCGGCGAACACCGGGTCCGGGCACCTGTGGCCGGTGCTGGCCGGCGAACGCGGCGAGCAGGCGGTCCAGACCGGCGACCGGGCCGGCGCGGCCGCCCTGCTGCGGGCGATGCGGGCCCAGACGAACGGGACGGGCCTGATCCCCGAGCAGATCTGGGAGAACCCGGCGCTGCCCGCGTCCCCGTACGGCACGGACCCGAAGACGGCGTCCATCGGCTTCACCCCGGGGCAGTCCGTCGGCTCGGTGGCGCCGCTGAGCTGGGCGCAGTCGCAGTCGGTGCGCCTGGCCCGGGCCCTGGCCGACGGCCGGCTGCCCGAGCAGCCCGCCGAGGTCCGCGCGCGGTACGCCGCCGCCCCGGCCGCCTTGCCGGTCACGCTCGACGCGCCCGCGTCGGTGTCCACGGCGACCGCCCAGGTCACCGGCACCGCGCCCGCGGGCAGCCGCGTCGACCTCGCCGTCTCGGCCACCGACGCGGGGACGACCACGGTGCTGTCGACCCGGGCTTCGGCGGCGGGGACGTTCAGCGCGACGGTGCCGACGCCGCTCGGCGCGAACGTCGTCACGGCGACCGTGACCGGCGCCGGAACGGGCTACGCGCAGAAGACGATCAGCTCGGACTTCGTCACCGGAACGGTGCTGCTGGACACGACGGACCCGGACGGCGACGACAACGGCCCGGGGACGTACACGTACCCGACGGCGGGCGACTTCCACGCGGGCGCGTTCGACCTGCAGCGGTTCCAGATCATCGATTCGGGCAGCACGCTGGTGTTCCGGGCGCAGGTCCGCGACCTGTCGCCGACGTTCGGCTCCCCGCTGGGCGCCCAGCTCCTGACGATCTACGGCCACGATCCGGCGGCGACGGCGACGTCGACCGCGGCGCCGTTCCCGAGCCGGGCGTACACGATCGCCCCGCAGGACGCGTGGAGCAGGCGCATCGAGGTCCAGGGCTTCGCCGACCCGGCGCTCGTCGACGCTTCGGGCGCTTCGCTGGCAACGCCGTCGGTGCAGGCTTCGCAGGCAACGCGGTATATCACGGTCAGCGTGGCGAAGTCGGCCTTCGGGACACCGGGGCCGGGCTGGACGTTCGCGGTGGTGCTGACCGGCCAGGACGGCAACTCGCCGGACCAGGCCCGGCCGTTCACGCCGACGGCGGGCCAGTACACGTTCGGCCTGTGCGCGGCGGGCGGAACGGCCCCGATCTGCGCCGCCGACCCGGCGACCGCGCCGAAGGCGTTCGACGTGCTGACGCCGTCCGGTGTGGACCAGAGGCTGGAGCTGGATCCGACACGCGGCCCGGTTTCGGTGCGCGGGGTGCCCGTGGGCTGACAAGCTGGCGGCCATGATCGACGAGTTCGCGAAGAACTACCTGCACGGCGACCTGCGCGAAGTGCGAGAGGAGCTGCTCGGGAAACTGGACGGGCTCGGCGAGTACGACGTCCGCCGTCCCCTGACGGCGACGGGGACCAATCTGCTCGGCCTGGTCAAGCACCTGACGCTGACCGAGGCCCGGTACTTCGGCGACGTCTTCGGCAGGCCGTTCCCCGAGCCGCTGCCCCGGTGGGACGACCTCGCGGCGCGCGGCACGGACATGTGGGCGACGGAGCACGAGTCGCGGGAGGAGATCGTCGCCCGCTACCGCCGGGCGTGGGCCCACTCCGACGCGACGATCACCGAGCTGGCCGTCGACGCGCCGGGGCACGTGCCCTGGTGGCCGCGTCCGGACGTGCTGCTGTTCAACGTCCTCGTCCACGTGCTGACCGAGACGAACCGCCACGCGGGCCACGCGGACCTCCTGCGCGAGCACCTGGACGGCACGACCGCGTCGGACCGGGACGGGAGCTTCTGGGAGGCCCGGTACGCCGAGGTGGAGCGGGCCGCCCGGGCGGCCGAGGGTCCACAGTAGAGGGCACAAGGGCACCATCGAGGGAACAACCAGGCATACTCCCCGTTAACGCCGGACGACCATCCGGTGTGCGCTAACCTGGCCGATCAAGGCGTCCGGCCGAGTGCGCCGGCGTTTCGAGGAGTCGATCCAGTGCAACCGAACCTGGGGCCAGGCGAAGATTTCCAGCTCCTGCTCGAGCGGCAGGTCCGGGAGATGCAGTCGAAGGCGGCCGCGCTGAACGAAGCGCTCTCGGCGGCCGGGGCGACGGTCCGCACCCGCGACGGCTCGGTCACGGTGACCCTGGCCCCGAACGGCGCACTGACGAACCTCGAGCTCGGCCACCGCGCGTGCGAGCTGGGCCCGGCCCGGCTGACGGCGGCGATCATGGGCGCGGTGCGCGACGCCCAGCGCCAGACCGCCCGCGCCGTCGCGGATTCGTTCGCCACGATCAACGGCGACGGCGAGTCGACCGCGATGGTCCGGTCCTTCCTCCCGCCGGACCCGCCGCCGGACGGCGACTTCGCGGCGCCGGAGAACGCCGAGCCCACGCCACCGCCACCGCCCCCGGCCGTTCCGCCGTCCGCGCCCCGGCGCCGTCCCGCGGCCGACGACCGTTCCGACGACGAATCGAACCCCTGGTGACCGGCGGCGGCTTCCGCGTCTCGGCGGACCCACTGGCGAACTTCGGCAAGCACCTCGACGAGCTGCAGAAGAACCTGCAGAGCACGGCGGACCTCGTCGGCGGCATGGTGTGCGACCCCGGCATGTTCGGCATCAACCCGGCGTGCCAGCTGATGGCGGCCGGCGCGAGCACCTGGACCGACAAGGCGCACCACCAGTTCGGGGAGTACGCCAAGACGATCGGCGAGTTCGCCGACAAGGTCACCGAGGCCGCGAAGCGCTACCAGTCGGGCGAAGAAGACGCCGTGAACTCGATCGTGAGGTTCGGATAGTGGGCGACGACTACCAGAGCAAGGACGTCAGCCTCCACGGTTCGGAACTGTTCAACAGCGACAACGCGTCGGCCGGCGCGGGCTTCTTCGAGGCGGCGATCGGCCTGGACAAGGCCGTCAAGGAGCACGACAAGGTCGCGATCGGCATCGGCTCGGCCGGCATGGCGCTGGAGACCATCGGGCTCGTGCTGGACCCGATCGGCAGCCTGCTGACGGCCGGGATCGGCTGGCTCATCGAGCACATCACGATCCTGCGCTGGCCGCTGGACATCCTGATGGGCGACCCGATCGGCATCGCGGCGGCGAGCGAGGCGCTCACGGCGGAGAAGAAGAAACTGGAGCAGTGGTCGGCCGACCACCAGCAGGCGCTCGACACGCTGCTGAAGGACTGGAGCGGGCAGGCCGCGGACCAGTTCAAGAAGGACATGGACGCGGTCACGGCGCAGCTGGGTTCCCTCGGCGGCTACCTCGACGAGGCCGGCAAGAACATGAAGATCGCCGGCGGCATCGTCGGCGCGTTCCGCGGCATCCTCCGCGACCTGATCGCCATGCTCCTGGCGACGATCATCAAGGGTGCCCTGATCGCGGCGGCCCTGGCCCCGGTGACGTTCGGGGCGTCGATCGCGATCTTCATCGGCACGACGATCGGCACGGTGGCCACGGCCCTGGGCAAGATCGGCGCGAAGCTGGCCCAGCTGGCGAAGAAGCTGGGCGACCTGCTGCAGGCGCTGACGAAGCTGGGCAAGGCGGGCGACGACCTGGCGGCGGCCAAGCCCCCGACGAGCAGCCTCACCCCGACGCCGACTCCGAAGCCGACGCCGAAGCCGGACGCAACACCGGCCCCCAAGCCGGACCCGGCCCCGGCCCCCAAGCCGGACACCACGCCTTCGTCGGCAACGCCGGAGCCGAAACCCGAGCCCAAACCGGACACCACCCCCTCCTCGGCGACCCCGGAGCCGAAACCCGAGCCCAAACCGGACACGACACCCGAGCCCAAGCCGGAACCCAAGCCCGACACCACCCCTTCCTCGGCCGCTCCGGAGCCGAAGCCCGAGCCCAAGCCGGACACGACACCGGACCCCAAGCCCGAGCCCAAGCCGGAGCCCGCGCCTTCATCGTCGTCGGCCACCCCGGAACCCAAGCCCGAGCCCAAGCCGGACACCACCCCCGAGCCGAAGCCGGACCCCAAACCCGAGCCGAAGCCGGAACCCGCGCCCTCCTCGGCGACTCCGGAGCCGAAGCCCGAGCCCAAGCCGGACACCACTCCCGAGCCCAAGCCGGAACCGAAGCCGGAGCCCGCACCCTCGTCGTCGTCGGCCACCCCGGAACCGAAACCCGAGCCCGCCCCCGCGGCGGCCACTCCCGAGCCCAAGCCCGACACCACCCCGGATCCGAAGCCGGACACCACCCCGGCCACCCCGGATCCCAAGCCGCACAAGCCGTTCACCGACCAGATGACCGACGTCATCAAGACCAAACTGTCCCAAATGGACGGTGTGACGCCCGAGATCATGCAGAAGTTCGACAAGATCAGCAACTTCTCCGTGCACGAGCTCGGCAAGCTCTTCGGCAAGGAAGGCGCCGAAAAGTTCGAGTCGGCCATCAAGGTGATGACCGACCCGTGGTTCGGCAAGTCGGGCCTGGCCGGCAAGACCGTCGTCGACATGATCAAGGGCGTGCCCGCCAGCATCGGCAACGTCACCGGCGGGGACGACGACAACTAGCCGAGCGGCTCCAGCCCGGTCAGCGCCACGCTTTCCGTCCACAGCCGCGCGGCGGCCGCGTCGTCGGTCAGGTTCGCCCACCGGCGTTCCGACCGCGGCCGGCCGCGCAGGCCGAACACGCGCGGGCCCCACAGCTGCCCGCCCTCGACGTCCGGGTCGAGGACGGCCCGCACCGCCGGTCGCGCTCCGGCGTCCTTGCCGTGCAGCACCACCCGCGCCGGCAGCCCGCGCAGCCACGCGCCGGCCGTGCGGGTGTGCACCGGCGGCCGGGACGGCGTCAGCGAGTCGAGCGCGCCGCCGGGGTGCGCGAGCACGCTGATCCGCCGGGAACCCGCCGCCCGCAGCCGCCGGTCGAGCTCCAGCGCGAACAACATCTGCGCCAGCTTCGACCGCTCGTAGGCCCGCTTCGGCCGGTAGTCCCGCTCACTCTGCAAATCGGAAAAATCGAGGCTCGACGACTTCGCCGCGAAACTGCCCGTCGTGACGATCCGCGCGGCCGGGGCCAGCACCGGCATCAGGCGCGCGACCAGCGCGAAGTGGCCGAGGTGGTTGGTGCCGAACATCAGCTCGTGCCCGTCCCGGGTTTCCCGCCGCGGCGGCGCGTCGAGTGCGACACCGGCGTTGCAGAGGACGGCGTCCAGCTCGCCCACGTCCGGCTCGAGCGAACCCAGGTCGGCCAGGTCCAGCCGGACGTGTCCCACCTTCGCGCCGGGGACCCGCGTCCGGATCGACTCGGTCGCGGCCTGCGCCTTGCCCGGGTCGCGGCTGCCGATCACCACCTCCGCGCCCGCCGAAGCGAGCTGCTCGGCGGCGAAGTAGCCGATTCCCGCGTTGCCCCCGGTCACCAGAACCCGCACCGCTGCCCCTCCCCGTCCGGGGCAACGCTACCGGCCGGGGTCAGAGCCGGCTGAGGCCGTGCAGGATGCGCTTCATCAGGTCCATGCTGGGGCGGTTGCCGTTGCCGCGCTTCGCGGTGTGGACGGCGACGAGGCCGCGGTCCGCCAGGTCGGAGAGCAGGACGCGCGCCACGCCGAGCGGCAGCCGCCGCCGCGCGGCCACCTCGGCGACCGACTGCGAAGTGCGGCACAGCACGCAGATCTCCGACTCTTCCTGCGTGCTCCCGCGCGTCATGGCCCGCCCGCGCGCGGTGGTCGAGACGAGCGTCTCGACGGGGAGGTCCCGCGTCGGGCGCGTCCGGCCATGGGTGCGGAAGTACGGACGGACGAGCCCCGCCGCCCCTCCGTCTTCGAGCGCGGTCCCCCAGTGCACAGCCAGCTCCTCACGGCGATTAATCCTTGTAGGCGATTATTCGACACCGTGATCGACTCCACCGCAATCGACCGAACAGGCTAACGGACGGTAAACTGCAGGTCGGAGCAGCGCCGTTGAACGACACCACTCCGAGGGAGGAAGGTCATCGAGCCCGATTATCAGGGTTCTGACAACTCCGCCGGCGCCTCCCCGGCGCGGCCAGCAGCCGCGTCAGGCGCCGCCGCCACCGGTAGGCGGCGGCGAACTCCTGCTTGACCTCGGCGATGCGTGCGCGGAGGTAGGCGTCGGAAATCATCGGGGCTCCCCTCGTCGTCCGTGCCGTCACGGTGCCCGGGGGCCATTGGGAAAACCTTGGCCGGACCTTGCCGGGACGCCGCCGATCCGCTACGCCTGAGGCAGGGAGGGGCGGACGTGGTGGAACTGCGGGTTCTGGGCGCGGTCGAGGTCGTGACCGGGGGCACCCGGCTCGACATCGGGCCCGCGCGGCAGCGTGACGTGCTCGCGGTGCTGCTCCTCGACGCCGGCCGGGCGGTCCCGGCCGACCGGCTCATCGACCGCGTGTGGGGCGAACGGCCACCGCGGCAGCCGAGGAACTCGCTGTACGCGTACGTCTCACGGCTGCGGACCTTGCTGGGTGCGCTGGACGGCGTCACGATCGAGCGCGAACGTGACGGCTACCTCCTGAAGGCCGATCCGCTGCTGGTGGACGTCCACCGGTTCGACAGCCTCCTCCGGCAGGCGAAGCAGACCGGCGACGAGCACGCCGCGCTCGCGCTTTACGACGAAGCCTTGGCCCTCTGGCGCGGCACCCCGCTCAGCGAACTGGACTCACCTTGGGTCGACGGCGTCCGCAGGGAATTGGAGCGCCGGCGCGACGCGGCGGTGCTGGACCGCGACGACCTCCGGCTGCGCACCGGCGCCCACGCCGCCGTGCTCGCCCGGCCCGTCCCCGGCGGCAGCGACGAACGGGCGGCGGCCCAGCGGATCGAAGCGCTGTTCCTCGACGGACGTCCGGCCGACGCGCTGCGGGAGTACGAGGAAGTCCGGGCACGCCTGGCGGACGAACTCGGCGCCGACCCCGGCCCGCGGCTGCGCGGCCTGCACGAACGGATCCTGACCGGCAGCGGCCCGGAACCGCGGCAGCTCCCGGCCGCGGCGCCGTCGTTCTCGGGACGCAGCGCGGAACTGGCGGCGCTCGACCGGATGCTGTCGTGCGACGGCGCGGTGGCGGTGATCTCCGGCGCGGGCGGCCTCGGGAAGACGTGGCTGGCCGTGCGGTGGGCGACCGACCACGCGAACCGCTACCCCGACGGCCAGCTGTACGTCGACCTCCGCGGCTTCGACCCGGCCCACGAGCCGGTCCCGGCCGAGCGGGCCGGCGGTCCCGGCCGAGCGGGCCGTCCGCGGTTTCCTCGGCGCGCTGGGCGTCGCGCCGGCGTCGATCCCGCCGGACCCGGACGGGCAGGCGGCGCTGTACCGCAGCCTCACGGCCCGGCGACGGCTGCTCGTGGTCCTCGACAACGCGCGCGACACCGGGCACGTGACGCCGTTGCTGCCCGGCGGGTCGTCCTGTTCGGTCCTGATCACCAGCCGGCACGAGCTCGGCGGCCTGCTCACCACGCACGGCGCGAGCGCGCTGCCGCTGCGCACCCTCGACGAAGACCAGGCGCGGGAGCTGCTCGCGGACAAGGTGGGTGCGCCGCTGCTGGCCGAGGAACCCGAGGCGGCGCAGGAAATCCTGACCCAGTGCGGCGGGATGGCCCTGGCGCTGGCGATCGTCGCCGCCCGCGTCGCGGCCCAGCCGGACCGGCGGCTGTCCGCGCTGGCCGCCGAACTGCGTGAAGGCCGGCTGGACGCCCTGGACACCGGCGAACTGACGGCGAGCCTGCGCGCGGTGTTCGACGCTTCCCACCGCTCGCTCTCCCCGGCCGCCGCGGCCGCGTTCCGCCTCCTCGGCCTGCTGCCGGCCGGCGACATCGGCCGCGCGGCCGCGACGGCGCTGCTCGGGGACGCCCGGGCGGTGCGCGTGCTGTGCGCGGCCAACCTCCTGGAGGAGCACCAGCCGGGCCGCTTCCGGATGCACGACCTCGTCAAGCTCTACGCGGCCGAGCTGGTGACCACGACCGACGACGAGGCCACCCGCCTCACGGCGTCGACCAGGTTGTTCGACCACTACCTGTCCTCGGCGTCGGCGGCCATGGACCTGTTCTCCCCGCACGAGCCCTACCTGCGGCCGCGCCCGCCCGGTCCGCGCCCCGCCTTCGCGTCCGGCGAGGCCGCCCGGGCCTGGCTGGACACCGAGCGGACCACGCTGGTGGCGCTGGCCACCAGCACTCCGGAGGCGCTGGCCGGGCACGTGATCGATCTGTCGGCGACGCTCTGGCGCTACCTGTACATCGCGGCCCACCACCACGAAGCGCTGACGCTCCACACGACGGCGCTGGCGCTGACGAGCGCCGGCACGCGGGAACGGGGCTTCGCGAACCACGCCGTCGGCATGACGCTGGTCCTGCTCGGCCGGTTCGACGCGGCCGCCGAGCACCTCGAGCAGGCCCTTTCCCTGGCGTTGGCGCAGCGGAACGACCTGCTGGAGAGCATGACCCGCAACAGCATCGCCACGATCGACGACATCCGCGGCCACCGCCCTGAGGCCCGCCGGCAGTACGACCTGGCCCTCGCGGCGGCGCGCCGGACGGGCCACGCGCTGCTGGAGGGCATCGCGCTGTGCAACATCGGCGAGCACCACCGCTGGTGCGGCAACCACCTGGAGGCGGTGGAGTACCTGCGGCAGAGCGGCCGGATCGCGGAGGACCTCGGCTCGCCGGGCCTGGGCGGCCCGGTGCTGTCGGCGCTGGGCAGCGCGTACGCGGGCCTGGGCCGTCCGCGGGAAGCCGACGATCACTTCCGCCGCGCGCTGGAGTTCGCCCGGGTCGGCGGCATCACGAATCTCGAAGTGACGGCCCTGAACGACCTGGCGGCGACGAAGACGGGCCACGAGGCGATCGCGTTGTACGAGAAGGCGTTGGCGCTGGCCCGCCGGACCGGTCACCTTCGTGAACGAGCAATCGCCCAGCACGGGTTGGGGGTCGCCCACCGAGCGGCCGGGAACGACGTCGAGGCGCTGTCGCACCTTCAAGCGGCTTTGGTTGCCTACACGGAGTTGCGCGCACCGGAGGCGGAGGAAGTGCGCGTTCTCCTCGACGAGTTGATCTCCGGCTAAGCTCTGGCCACCAGTCATGCTCAAATCTGGGGGGACCTTCCATGACGACGCCCGAAGACAGACCGCAGCAGCCCGCGCCGGAAGCGAATCCCTTCCAGGTCCCGACGCCGTACTACCCGCCGTACCCGGTCGGCGTGCCGCCCAAGAAGCGCAGCGGCCTCAAACTCGCGCTGGGCGTCGGTCTTCCCCTCGTGTTCCTCGCGATCGTGGGCGCGATCGCGGTCGCGACCGCGCTGATGTCGGCCCCGGCCAAGAGCAGCAACGTCGGGGACTGCCTCAAGGGCAACCCGGACCACGCCGACAGCGTGAGCTCGGTGGCCTGCGGCCCGGAGGCGAGCTACAAGATCGTCGGAAAGGTCCCGGACCAGCACCAGGTATCGATGAACTTCGGCGGCTGCGACCAGTTCCCGACGGCGACCGCGGCGTATTGGGAGGGCACCGAGGTCTCGACGGGCACGCTGTTCTGCTTGGAGGACTTGAAGAACCCGGGCAAGGGCATGCCCCAGGTGGGCGACTGCCTCAAGGGCGAACTTTCCGACGCCGCCCACACCGAAAAGGTCCCATGCGGACCGGAGGCGACCTACAAGGTCGCCGGCATCGAGAACGGCGGCGCACTGGCCGGGGTCACGACCGCGGTGTGCACCAAGGTCCCCTCCGCCGGAGCCTCGATGGAGTGGAAGCGCCAGGGCAGCCTGTCCTCGAAGATCCTGTGCCTGGAGGACTTGAAGAACCCGGACAACCGCAGGCCCAAACCCGGCGACTGCATGGCACCCGGCGCGAACGACGAGCTCCACATAGCCCCCTGCACCAAGGGCGCGGCGAAGGTCCTCGGCCAGGTGGACGGCCTGAGCAAGCTGGACGGCCTGTCGAAGACGATCCAGGAGATCTGCAAGGACTTCCCGGGCGCGGACCAGGCGGCCTCCTGGAGCATGCCGGGCTCGTTCACGGCGACCACGTACTGCATGCAGTCGATCAAGAAGTAGGCCTCAGAGGCGGATGGGCTTCTTGTTCATGAACTATCCAGGCGGTCAATGGGCCTGGGGGCGTTCTTGGGCTTACCGCCTCTGACCTGCTCTTTTGCGTCTGTTGGGTCCGGTCGCGTCCGGGCCTGTCTGGACGTCTGACGGCCTGTAGACGGCCTGGCTCCTCGCTGGCCCTGTGCCCATCTGTCCTGGTGGCAGCTCTCCCCCGTCTTCCTCGTCCCCGCTGCCGTTAGCACCGGAGGGCCGGTGTCAAGGGTGGGCGCTTGCGTCCATCGCGCAGCGACGCCGTAGGCGCCCTTGATGGCGGACGGCCGGTGTTAAACGATCGCTGACGAGGGAGCGGCCACCAGGTCGTGCTCCGGTCGGCGTAACGCTGATCGACTCGGCGACGTCTGTGGGCGTATGGGGACGAGTGGATCAACCAGCTCACGGCGGCGCGCGTACGCGGCCGACCCTCCGGCGGGCCGCCCGGCGACCGGCGGCCGAAGCGGAGCGGCAGGCCGTCCGTGTCGCATGAGGGCGGGCCCGCCGCACGGGTGGTGACGTGCGCGCCGCCGACGGCGGCGCGCCTTGATCCCATAGAGCCAAATTCGGCAAACACCAATCGAAGGTCTAGATATGCCACTAGAATCGGATTCTCAACACTGGGGCGATTTCTGGTTAGCAGATGCCCCTGAACGTCGCCTTCCAGGAGTATTGGACCTCTCGACAGGAAGACCCACGGTCACGATCCGCGGGCAACTCACGCCCTGGGTTCCCGCAAGGGAAGAATCTTTTACTATTCACGGCGAACTAACCGTCGGAGGACTACGCAAGGTTACAATACTTGATGCTTTCACTAAATCGCGCCGGACAAACGGTATTCATCACCCACACTCCACTGATGGGATGCTTAATGGAACACATGAAGTTAGTGGAGTGTGGACAATCAGAGGTTGCCATGTGAGTCCGGGCGACGTAATCGAGTATGCGTCAATTCAATTCACGCACTTAGATAGATGGATTGACGATGACGGATTAACGGATTTGACCAACCACAGCGAAGAGCCATTGATACTTGAGTATCGTCAACCCGCCTCGAAGTCTGCCGATATCCCAGAGGGGCGCGGCACAGTCAAGACCGAATTCCAATCTCCAATTCTGCCACTAGTAGGCAGGGAGATACATATGAAGCATCGAGCATGGTTAAGCTTCACTGACCTCAAGATAGATTCACTTAGCATCCTACTTGAGTCCATCATACTTCCAACATTGTCCCTTATGACAATAATGGTTGGCAGAAAGTGTGAATTAACAGAGCTTGATGTTTCCTTCAAGCCTCACGGGAAGCGATCTAGTGTTCACCATCCCACCATCAAGCCAGATGCAGAGCAGCCTGAGATCGATCCAGGCTTCGAATTTCTACTCCTGTCAGACATAGGAATCGAAAGCTTGGCGAATTGGATTGCAAAGGCGGCAGATTTCGCGCCAATTCCAAACATTATCTACTCAACATTCGGGACGAATGACGACCAGGCCATCGAAAGTTTAGTTCTTCAGCTTGCAGCTTGCGCCGAAGGGTTTGACCGGAGGAAATACGGCGACAAAAAGGTCATCCCCCGGAGTCGAGCCAGGCGAGCCCGGAGCATTGCCGTCAAGTCCATCGAGGACGAGCTTGGCAATGAGATTGCCAATAGGGCCAGAGAGGCGCTCGGGCAATTCGATCGGAGCACTTTTCCGGAAAGACTCAATAGACTTATCAGACTAACGGAAGGATCCCTACCAGGAATCACAGGGCGAGAAGCCGAGTGGATTCGACGTGTTAAAAACGCAAGGAACGGCTACGCTCACATGCTCGACGGAGTCGGCGAGGAATGGGAAGTGAGCTACGCGTTGTCCCACTCACTAAGATGGATGCTAGGATGCGCAATACTTCTCGAAGCCGGCATACCCGAGTCAACAATCAACAGTCGCGCCAACCAGCAAATGGACTATAAGCAATTTAGACAAATCAGTAGTCGCTTGGCACCGACCATATATCCATAGCCGCCCACAACCTGAATCACGTGAAGAACGGAGGATCACCAACATTCATGGCGTGAGATAACCTCAGCTGAATGGATGGATGAATTCGCAGACTCGCCAGGTCTTCCAGAGAAACCCATAGCACTTCCTTGCTTTCATCGCTAACAGCTTCAGTGCCACCTAAGTAGCGAGCTCGAAAGCAGATGGAGAACTCCTGGCGAACTTCTCCGTCGTCGTACGCGATGACGTGTTTGGGATCTGAATACAAGCCGATCACCCCAGTAACCTCACACTCGATACCTGTTTCCTCGCGGACCTCCCGGATCGCCGCTTGAGATAGAGTCTCGCCTAGTTCCAGCTGACCCCCCGGGATGGAGTACAGGTCGTTGTCCGTGCGCCTGATCATTAAAATGCGGTCATCGCCATCCTGTATGAATGCCGACACCGCCACAGCGATGCTGTTTGCCTTAGGGGCGTTAGGGTCGTTGTAGTAGTCGACTCGGGTCATGCTGCCTCCTAGAAGGTGGCGGGCTTAGCGAGGTTCCAGACTGATTCGAAGCTCTCCGAGTACGTCTCGAAGAGGTCCCCGGCGGAAAGCCGCCTGAGATGGAGTGACGGGGCATGTGCCCCCTGGAACCCATACACGTGCGTATTGATGATCATCTCGTCGTCGAACCGGAAGATCGAGTTGTAGAGCGTCGTGTTGTGGAATCGCATCTCGATGCCTTCCACACCGATCAACGGTCGGTAGAACGCAAGGGCGTTGCGGATACGCGCCGGAAGCGTCCCGTCTCCGAGCTGCTCCTCCTCGCCGCGTAGCGCGATGCTTCCCCCCTCCGGGTCACCGAACGCCAGGCGGATCTTCGCGCCGGCCGCAGCCTTGGCCATCAGGTCCTTGATGAAGCGCGGCCGCTCGACTAAGAACAGCGCGGCGTGCACCAGGACTTCAACGGTCTCCGACGCCTCCTTGATCAGCCGGTCCCACAGCTCGACCGGGATGGCGTTGCGGTGCGGGAACACCCGCACGACTTCGGCGGCCGCCGTCTCGGCCTTGCGCTCCGGTGCGACCGAGTCCGGCCACAGGTACGTCTCTGACTCGCGCGCCATCGCCGCGATCTTGTGCCGGTGCTTCGGGTACGGCAGACGGCCCTTGGTGATCCAGCGTTCAACGGTCTTCTGGTCGACGCCGACGGCCTTGGCGACCTGTTCCAAGGTCAGGCCGTTGCGCAGTAGCGCGTCACGCAGGCGTTCGTTCGGCATCAGCACCCCTTGGGACTTTTAGGGACGTCTTCGACCGTACCAGGGACGTCCCGAGATGTCCCGCCACGTGGTGATCATGTCCCGCCTTTTGCCGGAGATTGGAGGTCAGATTGCCGGGGTCCGCCCGGCGGCGAAGAGAGGAAGGCAGGCATGACGACTCGAAGCGTGTCGCGTGGCAGGGGAACACGGGCACTCGACCGGCTTGCGGCGTAGGCGCGACCGGCATGCGTGACACGGTCCAGATCCACGTCACGGCAGACCTCCCCATCCGGGTCCGGGCGCTCGCCTACGCGAACCGGGCAGAGATCCGGTTCGGCAAGGCGTTCCCGGTGGTCCTGCTCGTGGATTCGGACGCCATTGCGGTGCTGAGCAAGGAACTCGAAGAGGTGCGAGCCGCACTGAACTCGACGGCACGAGTCGACGACCAGGCGCCGGAAGTCACTGACTGAGAAGCAATATCCAGGGAGCTAACAAGATGGCTATCGCCAAGGGTTTCAGGTTCGAAATTGCGTTTGACCAGGCGTTCCCCCAGGGGCTCGTCATGATCGGAGAGGTTACGGCGGACACCGAGTACCAGTCCCGGGAGGACCGGACGGCAGGTCGCCCGGCGCGTCAACGAGTGGATGAGGTGACAGGCAAGCGCCAGTGGAAAGCGACGGTCACCGACCCAGATGAGACGAAGGCGAAGCGCGCTTCGTTCGAGATCACGTTGCTGGCCGACGTCCAGCCGGTCCCGGCCACCTCGGAAGCTCTGCCCGGAATGCGTCCCATCGAGCTGGAGGGGCTGACGGCCGAACCGAAGGTGGCTGGTCAGGGCGAATTCAAGTACCAGTCCTACGCCTTCCGGGCGACCGGCTTCAAGGCGGCCGGGAGCGGTTCGAAGTCGGCACGCTCCGCCACGGCTGGCGAAGCTGCGACAAAGGCGGCGTGAGCGGGATGAACGCGTCCGGGCCGGTTCGCGATGCTGCGGCGTTCGACGAGCTGGTCCGGGCGTGGGAATCGGCGTACCGCGACTACATGGCGGCGTGGGAGCACGGCACGCGGGTCTTCTCGCCGGGCGCCTCGATCAACGCATCGAATGCGGCGGGGCGGGTGTCGCGGGCGTGGCATGCGCTGGCGCGGTCGCGCGGCCTGCCGTGGTGGTGCGTCGCGGCTCTGGAGTCGGCGGCCGAAGGGTTCGCCGAGCTGGCACAGGATTGGGCGAGTAAGGCAGACGGCGATGAAGCTTCGAGTCGACGGGTTCGGCGTGACGTGGACAGTGGAGCCACGGGACTCGGTGACGGTGGAGGAGACCGGCACACATCCAGCCAGTCCCCCGATGCTCGTCGTGACCGGCGAGACCGTGGTTTCGCTCGCGGTGCCGGAGGACCTGGACCAATGGCCGGCATGCGTGGCGTTCCTTCTCCGGCTCCGCGACGGAGTGGACGACCTGGCGACGCTGCTGACGGCTCGCCTGGCGACTCCGGGCGGGCGTGATGGGAACGGCAACGGTGAAAGCTGAGGCTCGTCCGCCTCGGACGCTGCAGGAGGCGCACGAAGATTCGTATGCGCGGATGCCGGGACGCGACGCGCCCGTGTCGGCGTGGGTGGCGTTTCGGCGGGCGAACGCGCGGATGTACCGGGCCGTGGCCGATCTCGACCGTGGACACCACCACGAAGCGCTCTACTGGTCCGACCGGGAGCGGCGCGAAGTGGAGACCCTGACCAAGAAGCCTGAGTGGAAATCGGACTACGGACGGGAGGGAGTAGATCCCACAGGCGCCCCCGTTGCTCCTGCGGCCCGCCTGAGCGAGGAACAGCTTCCGCCGCTGCCGGACGTCGAATTCGGTGCGTACCTCCGAGCGGCACGGGAACGGGAGTCGTTGAGCCTCACGGCCGTTGCGGCGCGCGCGAAGGTCGGAAAGTCGACCTTGCAAGCGATCGAGACGGGATCGCGTCGCCCAGGGTCACTACAGGTGATCGCCGCGCTCGCTGACGCGCTGGGTGAGGATCGTGTCGTATTGGCACTGCTGGCCTTGCGTGGACACACGGACGCCGCTGGGCAGTAGCAAACGTCCAAAGAACTGAATATCGAGAATTTCGCACGTGGGGACGTGCGACGGATAAACGCGTCCTCACGTACTTAAAACGATCCCTAAGAACGCAGAACCGGTTCCCTGGCTACCAACCTTTTCGCCGGTTCTGCGTCTGTCCACTGGAGAAGTGAACAATGCGAACGATAAATGATGACAACCAACGCCAGTCAAGCGGGGTCACCCGGATGCGCTGCGCGGAATGCAAGAAGTTCGCGCGTCTGCTGCCCGGAGAGACCAAGTGCGCCCCGTGCCTGGGCATGCTGCCGCTGGTGCTCCGCACGGCTGATGTGCGGGGTGGTCGCTGATGGACGCGCACGGCGTGATGACGCTGATGGCGGTCGGCGGCGGCCTGGCCGTCCTGCTGTGGGTGCTGGCCAAGATCGGCCGTGCACTAGCCGGCCTGGCGGAGATGCTGGCCGCGCTCGCCGTCCTCGGGATGGTGCTCTGGGGCCTGGCGCGCGTGGTCGCCTGGGTTGTTCGGCAACTCGTGACGCACTGGCGGACCTGCCTCACCCTCGTCGCGGCGTGGGCCTGGTGGCGATGGCTCGGCGGACTCTCGCTCCTGGTCACCCTCGTCGTGCTCGGTCTGGTCCAGCTCGTCTGGTGGCGGCTGGACGCGGTGAGCTATGACCAGTGGTGCGGCCGGTGGCTGCGCTCGTGGTGGCTGCGCTGGGCGCTCTACGGCCGGAAGCTGCCCGGCTGGCTGACCGCCTGCGGCCTGGTGATCCGAGACGCATCGGTGCCGGTCGACGTGACGGTGTCCCTGGTCGGCCGTCGGCGCGGTAAGAGCACGGTCGCCCGTAGTCAGGACCGTTCGGCGGGTGTCGCGGTGCCCATGCTGCTGTCGGTCCGGTCCGGGGCCTCGTGGGACGAGGTTCGGGTGCGGCTGGTGCCGGGGCAGAAGCCGGAGGACTTCGACGACGGGGCCCGCGCGCTGGCGGTCGCCCGCAAGGTCACCCGCTGCCAGATCCGGGAACTCGAGCCCGACGTCGTGTCGATCGACTTCATGCGCCGGGACCTCCTGGCCTCGCCGGTGACGTGCCTGCCGGTGCCCGACCTCATCTCCGTGGACGGAACCGGGGTGGACCTGCGGGCGGTGTTCGCCGGGTCCACCGAGTACGGCAAGCCCTGGCGGCTCCCGCTGGTCGGTACCGGCGCGCACACCCTGGTCGCCGGGGCCACCGGGTCGGGCAAGAACTCGGTGATGTGGTGCCCGCTAGTCGCGGCGGCCTCGGCGATCCGGGCCGGTCTGGTGCGGGTGTCCGGGATCGATCCGAAGGCGATGGAGCTGTCCTACGGTCGTGGGATCTTCGCCCGCTACGGCCAGAGCGGCCAGGAAGCGGTGCAGGTCCTTGACGCGCTCCTGGACGAGCTGGAGACGCGCAAGCGCGAGTTCGCCGGACACACCCGGCAGGTCCCGATCTCCACCGACTACCCGGTGGAGCTGCTGGAGTTCGACGAGATCGGCGCGCTGACCAAGTACACCGACCGCAAGGCCCGCGACGCCATCGTGGAGAAGGTCGCGATCCTGACCACCCAAGGCCGGGCCCTCGGGTTCACGGTCCGGGGCTACGTGCAGGAGCCGACGAAAGACACGGTGCCGGTGCGGGAGCTGCTGCCCCGGCGCATCGCGATGCGGCTGACCTCGAAGACGCAGGTCCCGATGGTCCTCGGCGACGGCGCGTACGAGCGTGGCGCGTGGGCCAACCGCATCCCGGAATCGGCGGCTGGCGTCGGGTACGTCTGGGGCGAAGGCATCCGCGAACCGCTGCGTGTGCGGGCCGGATGGGTGCCCGATCACACGATCAAGCAACTGGAGCACTACGTCACCAACGGCGGCGCCCAGGTGATCAGCCTGTCCGATCGACGCACGGGCGAAGGGAGGTCGGCATGACCACCACCAGCGAAGACCCGCAGGCCCCGACGGTGCCGGCCACCCCGATCGAGCGAATCCGCGGTGCTCTATCCGCCGATGTCGTCAAAGCCACGGCGGAGAAGCACGGAGTGTGTATCCGGCCGTTCACGATGGAGGTCGGCGACACCGAAACCGGCGAAGTCCGCTACGTCCCCGTCCCCTGCGGCTCCACCGTGGAGTCGGTGTGCCTGCCGTGCGCGCGGAAGGCGAAGGCGCTGCGGCAGGCCCAGTGCCGCGAGGGGTGGCACCTGACCGAAGAGCCGATGATCACCAGGGAGAAGCCCTCGGAGACCCAAACCGAGCTGCTGACCTACCGGGCCGATCTGGCGGCACACTACCGCGACGTGATGGCGGCCGGGGACGAGGCAGAGGCCGAAGAGCTGCGGGCAGAGGTCGCGGGCGTGGACGCGGAACTGCGGGCCTCGGGCATGACCGGTCGCCTGCCCGCCCTGGACGTGCCGGAGCGGAAGGCGGTGAAGCGCTCGACCAAGCGGCGGCAGGACGCGCCGAACCTGCCCCGGCGCAAGGTCGCAAAGACGACGGTGGGGCGGGAGTTCGCGGGCAAGTTCCGGCCGTCGATGTTCGTCACGCTGACATGCGACACCTACGGCAGGGTCCGGTCCGATGGGTCCCCGGTCGACCCGGCGTCATACGACTACCGGCGGGCGGCTCGGGATGCGGTGCACTTTGCGGCGCTGGTGGATCGGTGGTGGCAGAATCTGCGCCGGGTCGTCGGCTGGGACGTGCAGTACTTCGCCACGGTCGAGCCGCAGCGACGGGCGGCCCCGCATCTGCACACGGCGTTGCGGGGTGCGATCTCGCACGAAACCATCCGGCTCGTCACCGAAGCGACCTACCACCAGGTATGGTGGCCTGCTCACGATGAACTGGTCTACACGGATCGGAACCCGTTGTGGGATCCCGATTTCCGTTCCTTTGTGGACCCGGAGACCGGGGAGCCGTTGACGGCGTGGGATGACGCGGTGGCTGCCGTGGAGGAACCGGCTCATGTCGTGCGGTTCGGCACGCAGGTGCACTCGAAGGGCATCCTCGGCGGGACAGAGGAGGCCGGGCGGCACATCGGCTACCTGACCAAGTACCTGACGAAGTCGACCGGCGAGGTCGTCGATGCGGACACGGCCGGCCAGCGGGACCACCACGACATGCTTCACGCCCACCTGGCCGTGACACCGTGCTCGCCACGCTGCGCGGTGTGGCTGCTGTATGGCATCAACCCTAAGGGAGCGAACGGGAAGACCGTTCCGGGCCACTGCAAGGGGCGTGCGCATCGTCGGTCAACCCTCGGGCTACCGGGGCGGCGAGTCCTCGTGTCGCGCAAGTGGTCCGGCAAGACAGTGGCCGGTCACAAGGCCGACCGCCGGGGCTTCGTGCTGTCCGCCCTGGCGGCGGTTGGGATCAGCAAACCGGAACCGGCCCCGGATCGGTTCGTGTGGCGCAAAGTCGAGCCCGGCGACACCCACTGCCCGCCACGGGACCAACTGGTCATGCGGGCGATCTCGGAGCGGATCACGTGGAAGGCCGAGTACGACCTGGCGCTACTCGCGGCCGGACCACCGGGCGAAGTTTCTTCGGCAACTCCATCTCTGGCGGCCTGAGGGGGCAGACATGAGTGCACGGATCAAGGTGGTGAGCATCGAGGGCCTGTGGACGCCTGAGGACCTGGCCACCTTCCTCGGGATACCTGAGAAGACCCTGCGGGACTGGCGTTTCAAGAGCTACGGCCCCGCGTGGCTTCGGATGGGCAAACACGTCCGGTACTCCCCTGACACGGTTCGAGCCTGGATCGACCAGCTCAGCCATGACGGTGCCGCGTAAGAGTTCCCGGCTACGACACCCCATGCCCGATCAACCCCGGGCATGGGGTTAAGCCGCATCAAAACCCAACCAGGATCGGAGAAACGATGAAAGGCCACGTGCAAGATCGATGGTGGCGGCAGAAGAAAGACGAGGACGGTAAGCCGGTCTTCAACGCCAAGGGTCATCCCGTCCGCGAGAAGACCGAACTGTTCGGCAAAGGCGACCGGTACAAGGTCCGGTATTACGACCCCGAGGGCAACGAACGGAGCAAGTCCTTTCCGGACAAGCAACTCACGAAGGCCAAGACCTTCCTGACCAAGATGCAACACGATGTGCTCGCCGGTGAGTACATCTCGGCCGAGTCCGGCGAAGAGAAGTTCCGCGACTACACGGCCCAGTGGCGCAAGGGCCAGTCCGCCGACGCGGGGACCCGGCAGACGGTGAGCAACCACCTCAAGACCGGGATCTTCCCGTTCCTCGGCGACAAGCCACTCAAGGTGGCCGCGAAGACCGACACCATTCGTGACTGGCTCGACTGGTTGGAACGGCCGAAGAGCGAAGGCGGACGCGGCCTGATGGCGTCTACACGCGCGGTGCTGTTCGACACCGTGTCAGCCATCCTCCAGGCGGCCTACGACGACAAGAAGATCCGGGCGAACCCCTGCCGGGCGAAGAGCGTCAAGCGGCCCAAGCCTGTCCAGCGGAAGGTCATCCCGTGGCCGGACAGCCGGGTCCGTGCGGTACGGCTCGCTCTGCCCGCCGAGTACACCGTCACGGTGCCGCTCGGGGCCGGACTCGGGCTGCGGCAGATGGAGATCTTCGGGTTCAGCCCGGACGACATCGACCGGGACGAGATGATTGTCAACGTTCAGCGTCAGATCCGGTGGATCGGCACTCAGCCGGTGTTCTCACCGCCGAAGGGTGGCAAGACGCGAGTGGTGCCGCTCGGGCAAGGCGTGCTCGATGACATCGACGACTACATGGCCACCTTCGAGCCCGTCACGCTGACGCTCCCCTGGCTCGAACCGGGCGGCAGGCCGGAGACGGTGCGCGTCCTGATCGGCCGGGTCATCAAGCGCAGTGCCTATGCCGGGCAGCCGATCGGGAACGTGATCAAGGGATCGAACTTCGCGTACCACGCCTGGCGGCCGGCCTTCGCGCGTGCGGGGCTCGACTACGTCGAACGTCGGGACGGGATGCACGCCATGAGGCACTTCTTCGCGTCCACGATGCTCGCCAATGGCGTGTCGATCAAGGAGGTCGCCGAGTACCTCGGCCACCACGACCCCGGATACACGCTCCGGATCTACACCCACCTCGTCCCGTCGAGCCACAAGCGGGCTCGCGCAGCGACCAACCGAGTGTTCAAGCCCCGCCGACCGGCCCAGGATTCCGTGACGGCCTGACGACGGCCTGGCGGGGCTAAACGCAACAAAACAGCAGGTCAGAGGCGTATCGGTTTCTTGTTCATGAACTCCTCAATCCCCAACGCCCCCAGCTCCCGACCCAGCCCCGACCGCTTGATCCCGCCGAACGGCAGGTCCGCCTCCGAGCCGCCCGACTTGTTCACGTACACCATCCCCGCCTCGATCCTGCGGGCCACTCGGGCCGCTCGGACGCGGTCGGTGGCGAACACGCTCGCCCCCAAGCCGAACGGGGTGTCGTTCGCCAAGGTCACCGCCTCTTCCTCCGTCGATGCGCGGAACAGCAGCGCCACCGGGCCGAAGATCTCCTCGTGGTAGGCCGCCATCTGTGGTGTCACGTCCGTCAAGACCGTTGCCTCCACGTACGCCCCCGGGCCCGGGATTCGGTGGCCGCCCGCTCGCAGCGTTGCTCCCTCGGCGATCGCCGTCTCGATCTGGGCCGCCACCTTGTCGGCCGCCGACGCTGATGCCAGCGGGGGCAGGGTGGTTGCCGGGTCCGCTGGGTCGCCCGGGACGTAATACTCCGTCACGCGCTTGGCGAACCGGTCGGCGAACTCCTCGTACAGCTCGCCCAGCACGATGATGCGCTTCGGCGCGTTGCACGACTGGCCGCAGTTGCGCATCCGGGCCGTTGCCGTGGTTCTGACCGTTTCGTCCAGGTCGTCGGCGTCCAGGACGATTAGCGGGTCGGAGCCGCCCAGCTCCAGGACGCACTTCTTGAGGTTGCGCCCGGCTTCGGCCGCCACCGCGATGCCCGCCTGCTCACTGCCCGTGAGCGACACGCCGGCCAGGCGCGGGTCCGCGAGCATCCACGGGACCTGACGGCTCGACGCGAAGACGTTCACGTACGCGTCCGCGGGCACGCCGGCGTCCCGCAGCACCGACTCGATCGCGACCGCCGACCGCGGGCAGATCGACGCGTGCTTCAGCAGGATCGTGTTGCCCAGCACCAGGTTCGGCGCCACGAACCGGGCGACCTGGTAGCACGGGAAGTTCCACGGCATCACGCCGAGCAGCGCCCCGATCGGCTCCTTCGTCAGCACCGCCCGGCCGCCGCGGATCGGCAGGGGCTCGTCCGCCAGCAGGTCCGGGCCGCGCTCGCCGTAGTACCGGAAGATGTCGGCGACGACGCCGACCTCGCCGCGGCCTTCGTTGATCCGCTTGCCCATCTCCAGGGTCATGATCGCGGCGAGCTCGTCCGCGCGTTCGGCGAACAGGTCCGCCGCGCGCAGGACGACCGCCGCCCGCTCGGCGACCGGCCGGGCCCGCCAGGCCGCGTACCCGCGGTGCACCCGCTCGATCGCGACGCGGACCTCCTCGTCGGCCGCGTTCGTGATCTCGTCGACCAGCTCGCCCGTCGCCGGGTTGGTGACTGTGTACAAAGCGGCCTCCTTCGCCAGGCTACTGGATACTGTATACACTATGTACGGAAAGATCGGCACCCGCGCGGCGGTACCCCTGGCCGCTTGATCGACTATCGTTCCCCCATGACGCTGGAACTCACCGGCGGACCCGCTTTCGCCGCACCGGCCCCGAAAACCGCTCGTTGGACCCGGCAGTACGCCGACGCCGCGGTGACCTTCGGCTGCCCCGCCCGCACGCCGGAACGCGCGCCGCGGGTGTGGAGCGGACGCGGCCTCGGCCTGCCGGAGGCCGAACTGCCGGAGTTCGCGGCGCAGCTGCGCCGCGTCATGAAGAAGGACGACTACTGGATCGCCCGGGCGGCCTGTCCGGACCGTCGCGCGGGTGACGCGGCCATCTGGTCACCCGGCCGCTACGACGACGAAGACGGCTTCGTCTACTTCGCCGGCCCTTGTACACACGGTGACCCCTGGCCCGGATACCGGCCGGCGCAGGCGTTCACCATCGCGTTCCCCCGCGTCCGAGGCCTGCGGATCCGGGTAGCGGCTTACTTGGCGGGATGACGGTGAGACCGTCCCACGCCGGCGCCATCGCCGCGGTGGTCAGCGGGCTACCGTCGACCACCCACGCGCTCTTCACCGGCGCCGACGTCCTGGCCGCCACCAGAGCGGCCGGCACCTTGCTCCCCGGACGGCGCGACCGGCCCGGCGTCGTCGCCGGGCTGATCGCTCACCTCGCCGTTTCCGCGGCCTGGACCGGCGTGCTCGCCACGATCGCGCGCCGCCACCGGCTCGGGGCCGGCGGCGGCGCGATCGCGGGACTCGCCATCGCCGCACTCGATCTCGGGATCGCGGCCCGCGCCTACCCCGCCGTGCGGGCCTTGCCACGCGGGCCGCAGATCCTGGACCACCTGGTGTTCGGCGCCGTCACCGGCGCGCTCCTCGACCGTCCACACCGGACGGATCAGGGCACGACCTCGACGACGTCACCCGGGTGCAGCGAGGTGTAGAACTTCACCGCGGCCGCGTGCGAAAGGTGCACGCACCCGTGGGACTTCACCTTCAGGCTGCCCTGGTGGAACGCGACCCCGGTGGTGGTGAAGAACACCGAGTACGGCATCGGCCCGTTGTACTGCTTGCTGTAGTGGTCGATGTCCTTGTACTGCACGTGGAACTTCCCCACCGGGGTCGGGTACTTCGGCAGCCCCACGGTGATCGGGACGCCGCCGTAGGTGACGTTCCCGGCGCCGTCGGTCAGCCACGCGGTATTCGAACTGCGCTGGACGCAGGCCTTCGCTTCGGCACTGCACGGCGTCGACGCCGCTTCGGCCGTTCCCGCGAACGCCACGGTCCCCGCCATCGCGGCGACCCCGCCCAGAAGTGCGATCATCCTCCGGTTCATCGTGTGCCTCCCGTTGTCGTTCGGCTACTCAACGGGAGTGCCCATTCGGGCGATCTTCGAATCAGTTCGGCGGCTGCGAAAGCCCGAGGAATTCGGCCTGCTCGCGGTCGTAGCGGCGGGTCAGGCCGTTGCCGTAGCGGTCCCACCAGTTCTGCGTGTGCCCGCCCTGGGTAGTCGTCGTCCCGCCGTAGACCTGGCGGTCGTACTCGACGCGGGCGTCGCGGAACTCCTGCTGGAACTGCTCGGGCGTCAGCCCCTGGACGTGCTGGATCGTCGCGTCGCTCAGGGTGCGCGAGCTGCGCACGATGTCCTCGCCCGCCATGTGGTTGAGGATCGCGCGGACCCCGCCGGCGCCGCGCATGTGCGCGCCGGACATGATCGCGGCCTGGGTGCCGGGGTCGGTGAAGTTGAGCGCGCCGGCGGTGCGCGCGTTCGCGGTCATCAGGTCGGCGACGACGGCGCGTTCCTCGGCGCTGCCGATCCCGTACTGCTCGCGCGCGGCGATGATCCGGTCGTAGCCGTTGTGCATGTTCTGCCGGAAGCCGTACGCCTCGGGCACGCCGCCCTGCTCCCCGGTCGCGCCTTCGGACCGCATGATCGAGTCGACGACCCGCGGGTCGAGCTGCTGCGGTGCCGCAGCCGCCGCGGCGCCACCCCCGCCCTGCCCACCGCCGCCGTAGGCCTGGGCGACGTCGGAGTCGGCCGCGTGGTACCCGTCCGCGGCCTTCTGGACGTTCTGGTTGACGTTGACCAGCAAGCTGAGCAGCTTCTGCAGCGCGCTGCCCAGCGTGGAGTGCAGCGCCGTGTTGGCGGCCGCGACGCCGCTGCCGATCCCGGCGAAGGACAACGCGTCCAGCACCAGGCCTTCCAGGTCGCGGGTGGCCGACAGGAAGGACGACCCGACGTCTTCGACCGCCCGTACGACCGCTCCCATTTCCGCGGTTTCGGCGCGGTAGGCCCCGGCACTCATGGTCTGCTCCCTCCGGACACCGGCTGTGCACGCCGAGAATTCCCCACCGCGCCGGCCGGGCCCACGGCCGAATTACCCACTGGTCACGGCCGGAGTGCCCACACCGGCGCTAAAGTCGGGAGATGAGCAAACCCGACGGCGACCCGAACGTGGTCGAGGGCGAAATCGTCGACGACACCCCCACCGAGGCGCTGGCGATCCCGTCGCCGCCGCTGCCGGAGGCGGACTACAGCGAGGGTGGCGTGCCCAGCTTCGACTTCGTCCGCGACAAGATCGAGAACCGGTACACCACGTCGCTCGGCTCGGTCGACGTCGCCGGCCTCGGGACCGAGAACACGGCCGAGACCCTCGACAAGAAGATCGCCGATCGCGACCAGGCCGCCAAGGACAGGCTGGCCGAGATCCGCCGCTCGATGCGCGGCGAGTGACCCTTCACGTGCGGCGCGCGGGATCCGTCCCGCACTCCGGCGTCCCGCTGCCGCGGAGGAAGTGCGCGGCCGCGTAGCCGGTGCGCCCGGCCGCCGTGCCGCGCAGCCACCGGTCGTCGCCGGACGCGGGGGTTCCGTGCGTCCAGCACTCCGCCTCGAAGGTGCCGCCCTCGGCGACCCAGCCGACCCGGCGGCACGTCGAGGCCGCGCAGGACCGGACGTTGAGGCCGTGCCGACCCGTTCCCGTGACGACGTACGGCACCGGCGTGGTGCGCGCGAGCAGGTCGCCGGCGGGATCCGGGGGCGGCGTCCCGGATGACCCGGGCGGGCCCGAGACGAGGCCGCCGAGCAGCAGGAAGAGCGCGACGGCCAGGAACGCGGTGGCGGCCAGCACCCGGACGAGCACCCCTGGTTTCAGCACGACGAACACGGCCATTCCTTCCCCTCGGTTCCGTCCGCCGAGGCCGGCGCGGTCCCCTGGTCGTCGTTCTGGCGCGTCCTCACTGTCCTCGGGTCCCGGGCCGGACTCCGGCCTTGCCCTGCAAGTGTCACTCCGGGAAAGCTTGCTTTGCAATTCCCACTGAGGAATCCCAGCATGGAACACCCGTTCGGCGCAACAGCGGCTTGATCAGGAAAAACTCCTCGCTCGACACGCCACTGGGCCGCCCTTCACCGGGGAAGCGGCCAGATGGAGTATGGTCGCGACGCGATGGGAAACCCACCAACCGGGTCCCATCGCGGACGGCCCACCGCGAGAACGAAGGTCCCATGGCCCCCACGCAAGGTCCGATCGTGCCGCGCCGCCGGATCGCGGACACGCTCAAGAGCCTGCGTGACGAGTCCGGGCGCACCCTCGAAGAAGTGGCCGAAGCACTGCTCATCTCGACGTCGAAGCTGTCCCGGCTCGAGAACGCCCAAGGCAGCCCGCAGGCCAGGGACGTCCGCGACCTGGTCCGGTTCTACGGCATCGAGAACACGCAGCTGGCCGACCGGCTGATGCGCTGGGTGAAGGCGTCCGGCCGGCAGGGCTGGTGGACCGACTACTCGCAGACCACGGCGACCCCCGGCCTCGACGCCCACCTCGCGTACGAGTCCGAAGCGACGGTGGCCCGGATCTACACGATCCCGCTGCTGCCGGTGCTCCTGCAGACCCCCGAATACGCCCGCGCCCAGTATTCGACGCACGAGCCGTGGTGGTCGGCCACGGAGGTCGAGCGGCTCGTCGAACTGCGGGAGCACCGCAAGCACGTGCTCGCCGAGCGCGAGGACATGGAGCCGCTGCGGCTGGTCGCGGTCACCCACGAATCCGCCCTGCGGCAGTTCGTCGGCTCCCGCGAGATCATGCACGCCCAGCTGGACCACCTGGTCGAGCGGTCCACCGCGCCGAACATCGAGCTGCGCGTGTTCCCCTTCGCCCATCCCCCGCTGTTCTCGATGAGCTGCATGTACGCCTACTTCGAGTTCGAGGACGAGCTCGACCGGGACATCGTGCACATCGAAACCCACGCCGGGTTCCGGCACATCGAGACCGCCAAGACGGTCGAGCACTACCGCGGCTACCACGACGCCCTCGTGGCCGCGTCCCTCGAGCCCGACGAAAGCCGCGCCCTGATCCGCGAGATCCAGACCGCGCAGTTCGGCTGATCCCCTTCCCTTCACGTTGGGACAACGCATGGCTTTCGCTTTTCCCGGTTCCGAAAACGCCCGGCTGCACCGGAAGCGGCTCGACACCGACGGCTTCCTGGTCGTGTCCGACGACGAGCTCGGCCTGCCCGGCACGCGCCTGCGCGAGCACCTCCTGCGCACGTACTTCACCCCGGACGTGCTGCACTGCTACCCCGGCGACATCCCCGCCGACCGGGAGCGGGCCCGGGACGTCGTCGAGTACGCCTGGCACGGCGAGACGCCGGTGCTGGCCGAACACCCCGAGATCGCCATCGAGGACCGCGGCGGCCGCCCCGAGCGGCGCGAGTACGCGCGCACGCCGGTGGCGCACGATCCGCTGTTCGCGGCCTGGATCCGCGCCGCGCTCGGCCTCATCCCGGACGGCCGGCGCCGGGCGCGGGGGACGTTCGGCGTCAACCTCTTCCGGACGTTCACCAACGTCGTCACGCGCCCGCACGCCGACGGCGAGGAGTTCGTCTTCGTCTACGTCGTGGACCGCGCCGGCACCGGTGCAGAGACGACGCTCTTCCGCCCCGAGGCCCCGGACACGGTGGTGCACTCCCAGCGGCTGGAGCCGGGGCAGCTCATCGTGTTCGAGGACGCGCGGTTCCTGCACACGGCCAGCCCGCTGATCGCCCCGGAGGGCGGCCGCGCCCGCCGGGACGCCCTCGTCTGCACCGTGGACCACCCGCAGACCTACGGCCTCGGCTGACGCTCAGCACAGCAGCCAGCGCATCTCCGCCGGCTGGTAGCGGGCGACCGCGAGCAGCCGGTGCGGGAAGACCGGGACCTGGCCGGCCAGCCCGGTGAGCCGGACCACTCGTTCGACGTCACCCCCGGGCGAGACGATCAGGCAGCCGGAGATCTCGCGCTTCCGGCACACCTCGAACACGCTCAACAGGCCACGGACCCCGCGGGCGGTCAAGAACCCCAGCGAGCCGAGGTCGATCACCAGGGACCGGGGGCTCGGCAGCTCGCAAAGGGCGGTTTCGAGCAGCGAGGCCCAGGCGAGCACCGTCCGGATACCCGGCTCGCCGCACATCTCGACGACCAGCACGCCGCCGGAGCGTTCCGAGGCGATGTCGTCGTCGCGCATCGCGCCTCCCGGGAGCCATCCCGTCCCGCACCCATGGTCGCACGGACGTCAGGCTTCCGTGGGCGCCGCGATGACGTCGAGGTCGTTGCCGAGCACGGGCGGTTCGACCCCGTAGACCTCGAGCATGTCGGCCGGATAACCGCGCCCGTT